>JAFTEW010000041.1 GCA_017453485.1 Alphaproteobacteria bacterium
AACTTTTTTTTAAAAAAAAATGATTTTTTTTCATTTTGTCTATTTCCCAAAAAAAATTTTTAGTGTATAGTAGGGACAGGTTTAACCGAAAGGAGAAAAACAATGGAAGAAATTATTTTCCCCAATCAGATACGTATGTTCCGCCGTGTCCGGGGCATTTCAATGAAAAAATTGGCCGATCATTTGGGTATGAGTCTGTCCGCAATCAGTAAGATTGAACGCGGCTACCGTCGGATAGATGAACATCAGTTGAAAAGTTTGACCTCCTTATTAAATTGTCCGCCCGAAGCTATCTTTGTGACAGAGGAATCTTCCCAACCCGAAGTGATTAAAGCCTGGAAAACCGAACAGGAACGTCGCAATAAAATCAATGCCGGTAGCGGGTTAAAGACATTAGGTGCTGGCCTCAGATACCTGCGGGGACAGAAAAAATTAACTTTGTTCAAGGTGGCTAAGGGTGCCGGTTTGACATTATCGGTTTATCACCGAATCGAAATGGGACAGCGCGAGGTTGAAGAACCTGTTTTGGAGCGAATCGCTCATGCGCTCGGCTTTTCGGGGGCTGATCTACAATTAAAAATCTATGAATTGGATATGTCCGGGGCATTGGATGAGTTGAAAAACAACGATTCCAAAACCGGTATAGAAACGTGTAAAGGCGGCTATAATGATTTGCCGGTCAGCCGCTTTATGATGAAAAATGCCGATTCGCAGGAAGTCACGCTGCAAATCTATGGTATGCCACAAAAAGACGGATCGCTTTTGGTTGACAGGGCACAGCCTGTCGGATCGGTTATCTGTCCGTCAACATTGGCCGGTGAAATGGATTTGTATGCCGTTCGTTTAATGACGGATAGTCTGGGGGATATTATTCCCCGTCGTTCGGTGATGGTTGTGGCTCCTCATGCCAAGGTTCAAGATGGCGATATCGTTGCTTTGCCAATTGATAAGGACCGAATTCGTTTCGTTTCCGTACATGTGGGCGGTGATGGTGTCTGGTATTGGCGGACGGCCGATTCGGACAAAAAAGAGATATTACCCTTTGACGTATTAAAATCGTTGCATCGGGTTGTCTATATTGCGATACCATAGGTGGAAGTTAAAATGGCCGAAACAACCGTTTCTATGAAAGAAAGTTTTATTCATCAACAACAAAATCGTGTTGATGAGGTGTTGGTTGAGGCTCAACGATTGGTGAATTTATATCGTCATTCTGACGCTTTCGGAGATGATTTTAATAAAAAATTAGACGATTTATTGATAAATATTAAGCCTGAGGTCCTGACGGCTTTATCCGATATTCAGGGGGGGATAGTCGTTCGTCGGTATTGTGAATTTTTAAAAGATAAGTTAAATCCGAAATCGGATACGGAAGGCCTGGCGGAAAATGCCGATTCAGAAGCGCCCCAACAAACGGGATATCTGCCGAATCCGGATGATGATATACCGTTTCCGGTTGAAATCGGAACAGCGTCCGGTGAAAAAACGGCGCGTCAGCCATCCTTGGGAAAAGGGGTGTTAGAGGCTTTGTTTAAGACGTTTATGGAAACACATCAGGCCGAATTGACCCAGATTTTAGAGAAACAAACGGAAACATTGACCGATTTGTTGGAACGCCTGGATCGGAATACACACGATATTGCGGCTCATCAAACGAATCGCCTGATTGATGCGATTAAGACGGAAGCCGGTAAACAAAAGGAATACGCAGATATAATTGAATCAACCGGTCAAACCCCGGTTTTGGTTCCGGATGAAACGGAGGGATTTTAATCATGGCGGATATTGAAAAACTAAAACAGGCATTGGCAGCCTATACCGGCGAACCGGATTCGTTGAATCAATTTGTGTCGGTGGCCGTGGCGGAATTGGGTGAAAATTGGGCGGAAACAATTTATGATACGTTGTCCGATTTAACCGAAGAAGAACGGGGGCGTTTGGATCATGCGTTTCAATATTATGCGGCAACGACGGCATGGAATGAAGCGCAAAGTTATTTAACGCAGGAAGCCCCCCTTGATGTGGACCTTGTTCGGGAAAGGATCCCGATTTTGGAACACTGGTTGGCTTTTTTTCAAGATGCCGGATTACAGGTTGTGGCGCAATTGAAGGAAAAGGTGGATTCCGTGCCAGGAACGTCGGAAGCAGCAGTGCTGTCGGATATCCAATCCGATCCGAAAAACGAATCGAATGTTCCGTCGGATTCGGTGACGGAAACGACTGATACGGCCGAAACAGATAGCCCATCGGAACCGGCGGAATCGGTTGTCGCAGAGGTGGCAGAAAAGCCTAAATCCAAAGAATTTTGGATTGTTGATAAAGTGCGTAAACAGGTTGATATGACCCGTGCCGTTCAGGCCTGGGTAGCAGCGCGATGTGTATCCTTGGGGAATCGAGAGGTTTTTGCCTATCCTTATTATGGTTTTGTGGTTGATTTAATGCATCAGACCCGGGATGAAATTCAGGAAATCTTAAATTCTGGCGATCTGTTGCAGGAAGTCAATGCCGTTGATCCCGGTATTGTAAAGGAATTGCAGGATTATCAAATTTCGTTGGACAAGGATTTGGAAATTGCGGCCCAAAACGGTGTATCCGAAGAAACGTCCTTGATTAATGATGAATTGACCGGTGAAGATGCCAAACGTATTTTAGGACAACTGGATACATCTAATACACCGGAATTTTCGGGACCGGCACCGGATGGGTTTGAAGTTATCCTGGATACCGATTCCGAAATAGATGAACAACCGATTAAGGATGAATACCGTCAGATTGAAAATGTTGTCTTATCCGAACAAACGCAAAATAATGAAAAAAACACTTCACAAACTGCTCAAAATAGTGTAAAAAAGAAATTGTCTTTTACATTGGGCAATAAAAAACCGGCTGGAACCTGATAGGAGTTTTTATGAAAAACACATATTTATATCGTTTATGCACTGTGGCTGTCGCGACTTGTTTGATGTGGGGAACGGCATCTTTTGCCGAAAAAACGGCCCCGAAATCCAGCGCACGTTTCATCAATATTGAAACCCCGTTTCGCTGTGCTGTTAATCGGCTCCGGGACCTTGATATTGCCACAACATTGGCCTTAAAGGACGATGATTTTAAATTAACGTTCTTTGACAAAATGGATAATTTACCGCGGTATGAAGTTAACGGTTTATCCTTTACCAAACAACCGATTGATGAGGCTCTGCAAAAATTGGTTGATGAAGCTGATATTACCGTTTATACCGAAGACGGTTTTTATCCGTCTATGGATGCCAAAGATGTCTATGGCGAATTGACAGATGTGGTTGATGAATTGACAAAGGCCGGTGAAGTTTTTTATCGCTACGATGCAATGAAAAAAGAGTTGTATTTATCCCGGCGGGGGCGGTTTGAATTGCAATTACCGAACAGCCGGACGGTTATGTTGGCCCTGTTGGATGCTTTGCGTGGGGCAGGGATTACAAACGTCAATCCGGATTGGAAAAACAATACAATCCTGATGTCTTTAACGGCATCCGAAAAAGAAACGGTGGAAGATTTAATTGGCTACATTGAAAAGGACGGTTATTTGTTGTTGGCTGATACGCAGGTTTATACAGTGCGGCCCAAGGGAAATGCTAATTGGCAAAAAGTGATTCGTCGCTTTGGGGCGGGGCGTGTTTATTCTGCCAATAACGGATTGAGTGGTAAAGTTCTGAATATCGGTAATCAAATCCCGCAAGAAAGAATGTTGGCTGCGATTGATACGGAATTTGATATTGAACCGGTCAGTCAGGGGATGGCTATTGTTCCCAACGGTTGGAAAATGCGTTTTAATGTGGGACAATGCTCTTTCCGAAATGATATGGCATCACTGTCTGTTTTGTTGAATGCCCGTATTTTAGCACCGGAAAAAATAGAAACAAACATCGTGTTGGATTCTAAACAAGGGGAAATCAGTTCTTTCAACACGGTATCGGCCATTGATAACGAATTGGTTATTGTCGGCGTACCGGTTCCTGATTCACCAGCGGATGAGTTGATGGCAACTTTAAAATTAAGATTGATTCGTTTAGTAAGGGAAAAATAAGATGACAGAACAACATTTTCAAACACCGCCTGTTCCGCCGCATGCGCCAAGTTTTGATGCATCAAAACCCATGACTGCTCGACCGGATTTGTCGGGAGTGTCTCATGGTGGGGTAACGGATTTACCGCCGGATAATTTTGCGGCGGCATTAAAGTTATCTCCGAATATCTATCGCACAAAGGTGATGGCCCTTGTCCTGGGGGGGACAGTTATTTTAGGTATGATTTTGGGGGCTTTATTTTTTGGCGGAAGCAGTACGTCTCAAAAGCAGGCGCCTCAGGGATTGACGGGGGTTGTGCCGAATCCGGATTGGCGGGGATTGCCGCGGTGCGGGATGGTTTCCGAAACGGCCCCATGTGCGGTTTATTTAGTAAATCACACGCGCAATGACCATTATGCGGAGTACTTTTTTGATGAAGCTGTTAAGTTAACAAATCGGCAAAAATATTTAATCACGATTGAAAATCCGCATTATGCCAAGACAAGTATTCCGCCGGGATATATTGCTCAAATCAGAATACCGGCCTTACGCTAAAAAAAAGAATGCCCCGATTACGGGGCTTATTCTTTATCGGGTCAAACAATCATTCAGGCGGTCAGTTTGACGATTTAAAAATTGATTCAATTCATTTTCTTTTTGTCTTTCTAAGGCTTGGTATTCCGGATAGGTTATGTTGTAGCCGCGTTCTATTCCGTTCCAAAGTCCTGTACCGATACCTTTGGTCAGAGTTAATGGTGTTGTTAAAACCGCTTTGCCTAGGGTGTTTGAAGCGCCTTCACGGAAACCGTCAATGCTGCCCTGAATTCCGCCGCCTATGCCGAACAAAGCGCCATTATAAATATGTCCCAGCGCCGTGTATTCCTTTTCGTATGTGGCATAGGTTGAATAAATGGGATTTCCGTCCGAATCTTTCATACGTGTGGCTTGCCGATGCAGAACGGGTTGACGCATGACACAGCCGCTGCATAATATGTTTAAAGCCAACAATTTTAAAATGGTTTTGTTCATTGTTTCCCTCTCTATCCCTAATCCAGGGGATTTTAGCATAATTTATAAATTTTGTCAATGTTTTTTATTGTATTGAATCGGTTGAAAAAAAGATTGACTTTTCGGGTCAAGTTGTTTACTATGCCAGTAGTTTTAAATTGTGTGATAAACAGGGCTGAAAATTGTTTACGAAAGGATTATGGAACCATAGAGTTTTGGGGCGTCCCTCTGGACGGTTGGCCGTCCATTTGCATCTGTATTATGAAGAACAGTTGCCGATGGTTTTGGCGTATTTGAACAGTTTGTCGGATATTCCTTATGATCTATTTGTGACTTTATCACGGGAAAATCATACTTTACGACAACAAGTTTTAAAATTTAATTCTAATGCCATTATTTGGGTGGCGGATAATCGCGGTTATGATGTTGGTCCATTTATTGATTTCTTACATCGCATTGACCTGAACAATTATGCCTATATTATGAAATTGCATACCAAAAATAATAAGTCCGGCTACTGTCGTATCAACGGATACCATATCATCGATTCTTTATGGGGGGCGCTGCTGTGGGATTCGCTATTGAAAGACAAAAAACGGGTTTTGCGCAATTTGGCTGTATTGGAAAAAGATTCAAATGTCGGTATGTTGGGGTCTCAATTCTTGACAACCCATGAGAAAAAAACGTATCAGCACGTATTACCTTTGGTGAATCAGGCTTTGGAAAAAATGGATTTTCATCCGGTGAAAAAGGTAATGTTTGTGGCAGGAACCATGTTTTTGGCTCGTGCTTTTTTGTTCCAACCGCTTTTGAAATATCAGATATCGGATTTTGAAATGACTGACGGAAATGTTAAGGATAAAACATTGGCTCACGCGATGGAACGTGTTTTTGGGGCTTTGGTGACCTGTTCCGGATATCGGATAAAGAAAATACGTCAACCGGGATTTCGGGTAAAACTGTGGCGTTGTAATTTGCGCCATTTTATTTGGAAGGATAAAGTCTCCGCACGTGGGATCCGAACAATCAAGATATTTAAAATTCCGGTTTATCAATCTGTTATTCGAAAGGAAGAAATAAAATGAAAGGAATTATATTAGCTGGTGGCAGTGGTACACGTCTTTATCCCCTGACAAAAATTATTTCAAAACAGTTATTGCCGGTGTATGATAAACCGATGATTTATTATCCGTTATCGACATTGATGTTATTCGGGATAAGAGATATTTTGATTATTTCCACACCACAGGATACGCCCAATATTGAAAAATTGTTTGGACGGGGAGAACAATTAGGGCTTAACATTCAATATGCTATTCAAAATGAGCCCAAAGGAATCGCACAGGCTTTTACCATCGGAGCTGATTTTATCGGAAAAGAGGATGTGTGCTTGATCTTGGGGGATAATATTTTTTACATGGGCGAACAATTCCACACTTTCCGTGATGAAGTTGCTAAAAATAAAGGGAAATGCGCCACGATTTTTGCCTATCATGTCAATGATCCCGAACGATTCGGTGTTGTCGAATTTGATAAAGATTATCACGTTGTTTCCATTGAAGAAAAGCCCAAAAATCCTAAATCAAATTATGCTTCGGTCGGTCTTTATTTCTATCCGGCGGATGTGGTTGAAAAGGCCAGAAGTCTGAAACCTTCCGCCCGGGGAGAACTGGAAATTACGGATTTAAATAATCTTTATTTGAAAGAAAACCGTATGAGTGTCGTCCCGATGCGTCGGGGAAATGCCTGGCTGGATGCGGGAACACCGGACAGTTTGATGGAATCCGGGGCTTTTGTTCGGATTATTGAGCAGCGTCAGGGATTGAAAATTGCCTGTATTGAGGAAATTGCCTATCGTCGCGGATTTATTAATGAAGCACAAATGAAGCAGTTGATCTGTCAATATAAAAACAGTGATTATAAAAAATATTTACAAAAAGTATATGAGGAATACCATGAACTTTATTAAAACAGCCATTGACGGCGTTAAGATTGTTGAACCGAAAATTTTTGAGGATGAACGGGGATATTTTTTTGAAAGTTATAATGAACTGGAATTTTTTAAAAATGGAATTACCAATCGTTTTGTGCAGGATAATCAAAGTAAATCATCCTATGGTGTAATACGGGGATTACATTGTCAATTGGGTGAACACGCGCAGGCTAAATTGGTCCGCGTTTTGCAGGGAAAAGTATTGGATGTTGCCGTGGATGCCCGTTTAAAATCGCCGACATTTGGTCAACATGTAGCCGTAGAATTATCCGCCGAAAATCAACGTCAATTATTTATTCCGCGTGGTTTTTTACACGGTTTTTCAGTACTTAGCGAAACGGCTGTTTTTGCCTATAAGTGTGATAATTTATATTGCAAGGAATCAGAATTTGGTATTCGGTATGATGACCCGGAAATTGGTGTGAATTGGCAAATTCCGGCGGCAAAAATTATTACCTCGGAAAAGGATAGAATGGCCAATAAATTGCAAGATTTGATTTTAAAGGAAAAATCATATGAACGGTAAAGTGTTAATTACGGGTAGTCGGGGGCAGTTGGGAACGGAACTGTCCAAACTACTGCCGGATGCCGTTTTGACGGACGTAGAGGAGTTGGATATTACGGATTTGACGGCCGTTCGACAATTTGTCAAAGAAAACAATGTTGATACAATCATTAACTGTGCGGCTTATACAGCGGTGGATAAGGCAGAAGATGATATTGAAACGGCCGAAAAAATCAATGTGCTGGGCCCGGAAAATTTGGCTAAAACAGGTTGTAAAATTGTTCATATTTCAACGGATTACGTTTTTGACGGTTTGGGGCATAAGCCATATACGCCGGCGGACGAAACAAAGCCGATTTCCGTATATGGCAAGACCAAAAGAGCCGGGGAATTGGCTGTTTTAAATAATGCCACAGAGGCTGTTATTATTCGAACGGCTTGGCTGTATTCACCCTATGGCAATAATTTTGTAAAAACAATGCGCCGTTTAGGGGCTGAAAAAGAAAGCATCAATGTGGTTGTCGATCAAATCGGAACGCCGACCTATGCCGGTGATTTGGCCGAAGCCATTGTGGCGATTTTACCCCAAATTTCCGAAAAAACAAAGGGTATTTATCATTTTACGAATGAAGGTGTTTGCTCTTGGTATGATTTTGCGACTGAAATTATGAAGCAATCTGGATTGAAATGTCAGGTCAACCCCATTCCGTCCAGTGCCTATCCGACAAAAGCAAACAGGCCCTTTTACAGCGTTTTGGATAAGTCTAAAATCAAAGATGTTTTTAATATCAATATCCAACATTGGCAGAAAGGATTGGAAAAATGTCTGAAACAATTTTAATTACGGGTGGTGCCGGTTTTATCGGCTCTAATTTTGTCCCTTATTTTACGGCAAAATATCCCGATTATAACATTATCAATTTGGATAAATTGACCTATGCGGGGAATTTGGATAATTTAAAAGAATGTGAAAGTATGTCCAATTACACCTTTATCCAAGGGGATATTTGCGACAGAGCCTTAATTGAAAAATTATTTACCGAAAATGATATTCGTGGTGTCATTCACTTTGCGGCCGAAAGCCATGTGGATAATTCCATTAAAAATCCCGGGGCTTTTATTAAAACAAATATTGAAGGGACTTTTACCCTGATTGATGTGGCTTTTCGGCATTGGATGGATGGTCCCAACAAAGTGAAATCCGGCTATGAAAATTGTCGCTTCCATCACATTTCCACGGATGAAGTATATGGTGCTTTGGGACATGAGGGCTTTTTCACGGAAAAGACACCCTATGCGCCCAACAGCCCTTATTCTGCCAGCAAAGCCAGTTCTGACTTTATTGTGCGGGCCTATCATCATACGTTCGGGATGAATGTGACGACCAGCAATTGTTCCAATAATTACGGCCCCAAACAACATCATGAAAAATTGATTCCGCATATTATCCGACAAGCTTTGGCAGAACAGCCTCTGCCGATTTACGGTAAAGGTGAAAATGTGCGTGATTGGTTGTATGTGCTGGATCATTGCAAAGCCATTGACCTGATTTTTCATAAAGGGAAGTCGGGGGAAACCTATAATATCGGTGGACATAATGAGCACAATAACATCACCATTGTTAAAACGATTTGTTCTATTTTGGATGAAAAATGTCCCCGTAAAGACGGTCAAAAATACGAGGAACTGATTACTTTTGTGCCGGATCGGGCCGGACATGATTTTCGTTATGCCATTGACGCAACCAAGCTGGAAACAGAACTGGGTTGGCGCGCCGATGAAACTTTTGATACAGGCATTATCAAAACCGTGGAATGGTATTTAAAAGGGTAATCTATGGATAAGATATGGGAAAAAATTAAATTTAATTCCGGCGATAAGGTTATTCGTAAATATAAGTTATTTGGCGTGACTGTTTTATCCCAGAAAAAATCTCCGACAAGTCGAAAGATAAAGGTATTGGGGATTCAGGTCTATCACAAAAAACGGAAATTAAATAATGAAGCGCAAAAGTTAAAAAAAGTGATTTTCCCCAAATCCGCCAAAAATATAACTTACACTTCTGCCGCACGACCTCAACATTTTAAGCGCTTGGCGATTTTTGCATCATTTAGCGGCAATGGAAAAATTGCCGACTATGTGGTGTATTATCTGAAAGAGTTGAGAAAAGTTTGTGACGGTATAATTTTTATTACCGATAATCCGATTATACCCGATGAAGTAAATAAAATTAAAGATTTAGTGCTTTATGCCCAATTTAAACGTCATGAAGAATATGATTTCGGATCATATAAACGGGGGTATCAATATGCGGATAAAAGGGGATTTTTGAAAAAGTGCGATGAATTGGTTATTTGTAACGATTCCTGCTATGGCCCCGTTTATCCGTTTTCCGAAGTATTTAATACCATGAATAAGAAAGAGTGTGATTTTTGGGGACTAATTCAAAATGATGATATCCAGTATCACCTGCAATCCTGGTTCTATGTTTTTAAGAAAAATATCATTCAATCCGGATATGTCGGTCAGTTTTTAAAAAAGGTAAAAAAAGAACGGAGTTTCTGGGATATCATTATGAAATATGAGTTTAAATTGACCGGTTTTTTAACGGATAAAGGATTTAAAGCAGATGCCTTTTTGCCATTGGAATTGTCCTTGCTTGAAAAAAAAGCGACAAGAGCAGGACATAAAAATAAGACTGTTAGCCCTTTAACCTTAATAAGGGATTATCACTTTCCCATGATAAAGGTCAAGTGTTTTACGAATGGCTTTACTTATGCATTAGAAGAATCGCCACAATCCGTCTTGTCTTATTTAGAGGGAAAAAACGATGAACTTCGGCAACTTATTTTATCCGATTTGAAAGATAAAAATTTGAATTATCATTTGGAAAAAACGATTGATGAGTTGATTGATCAGGCGACGGTTGTCTCCTTTGATATATTTGATACGTTATTAATCAGGCCGTATGTGAAACCGACGGATTTGTTTATGCATATGGAAGAATTCTATCATGCGGAAGGTTTCCACACGGAACGAATTAATGCCGAATTACGTGCAAGGCATGCCAATCCGCATTTAAGCGATATTACCCTGGATGAAATATATCGTCAAATTTTACCTAAATTTTATCAGTATAAAGAAAAGGAATTAGAATGGGAAAAGCGTTTGTTGATGCCGCATCCCCAAAATATAGAAATTTATAACACAGCTGTAAAAAAGAATAAAAAAATCGTCATTGCATCAGACATGTATTTGCCGACCGAGTTTTTAAAAGAAGTTTTGCATAAAAACGGTTATACGAAATTGGATAAGATTTATGTCAGCGGTGATTGTAATGCAACCAAAGGATCGGGCAGCCTGTTTAACAAAATGATGTCTGATTTTCATGTAAATGCAGCAGAAATTTTACACATTGGCGATAATGAATTTAGTGATATTGAAAAACCCAAAAGTATGGGGTTAAATACATTTTATGTTAAAAAATACTATGATTGGTTTATTCAATGGGGGGGAAATCAAAAATATCTATATTTCTACAACAATGATCAAACGGTGGAAAAAAGTATTTTGATTTCCCAAATCGCACGTCATCAATTAATTCCGGAAGAATCCTTTTATTGGGAAGAAATCGGTTATGCCTTGGCCGGCCCGTTAGCCGTAGGATATATACAAAAAATTATAAAGGAATGTCAATTAAACCAAATAGATCATATTCTTTTTGTCGCACGTGACGGATATTTGCTGCAAAAAGTATATAATAAATTGGCCCAAAATCCCATTCCGAATACATATATATATGCACCGCGTATTTTAAATTTAACGTGTTTCGGGGATTATGCGGAAATTCCCCATTATTTGAACAGTTATGTTGAACTTTTACACAAAGTTTTTCCAGAAATTCCGCTTTCTACCGACTACGGTGAGAATAAGAAAATATTAAAACAATATGATAATGTTATTCAAAAATGGATACGAACAAATAAACAAGAATATGATAAATATATTCAAACTTTAAAAATAACGGGGAAAAGGATTGCGTCGGTTGACATGACAACCGGTGCCTTTACCTCCGAAAAATTTTTGAAGAAAATTTTTGGTAACCGCTATTATATGGGTTTCTTTAGTGCCGCCTTTCAAAATAATACGGATTTAAGGTATGAAACCTATATGAAAGGACTGATTAAGCCGAAATCGCAAGAGAGTCTTTTTGAATTAAGTGAATTATTGATAACCGCACCGGAATACCCGATTATTGATATCAAAAATGCCAAGCCCGTCTATAAAAAATCAAAACACGATAAACATAGAAAAGAGGTTACTGAACATATTGAAAAAGGTGTGTTGAAATATTTGAATGATTATTTAAATACCCCTGTTTATCCGATTGATATCAAGATGGAAACCATTTTAGATTTGTGTGACAGTTATTTAAATTGTCTGGCTTCATCCGACATATCCAGTTTAAAAAAAATATATCATTCAGCAGATATTACAAATGACCATTTTGTTTCCTTGTATGATGCGTTTCAAAACAGGAAGAATACGCTGCCGTGTTATAAAAGGTCCAAACTGCTTGGTTTTATCTATCAAAAGCGGGTGAATACCAAGGGCGTTTTAAAAATAAAAATGTTTAAAATTCCGGTCTATATCAAAAAAGTGAGAGGTTAATGATGATTCTTACTCTAATACAACCGTTGACCAGGTTATTGGTCCAAGAGCATTAAAGGTAAAAATTGATGAAAAACATTTTATTTACGGGATATTATTTTGATGGGTATCATGGATCCATGATCCATATTTGCGAGATTGCCGATTATTTAAGCAAAAAAGGTTTCTCTTGTTACTGTGCATCGGTCAGTATTACGGATGAAATAAAAGAATATGCTAAAACGAAAGGGTTGAATGTTTTTTCTGCCTCTGATGGATCCTTGTTGAGCAGAACATACGATTATGTGTGGGCGTATCATTTTCCAATTCTGGGATATTTACTTCATAATGGATTAAAATATCGGAAGATTCATATCGGATCACTTTCGTCTTTTGTTGCAATTGAACGCCCCGTGTTATTTTATGATGAGTGTGCATTATTCTCTGTTGTGAGTGAAGAAACAAAAGAAAATTTAGTAAAGGAATATGGCGTAAAACAAGATAAAATTTACCTTTTAAAAAATTTATTACCGGATGCTTATCCCTCTTATCATATTGATAACAAGGTAAAACAATCGCTTCCCAAAAAAATTGCCGTCATATCTAATCATCCGCCAAAGGAATTAACGGAATTAAAGGAATTTTTACCCAATACAGAAATCACATATTACGGAAGCAAGTCTGATAATTACCAACCAATAACGCCCGAATTAATTTCCAAATATGATGTGATTATAAGCATTGGTAAGACAGTTCAATACGCATTGGGAATGGGAATTCCCGTTTATAACTATGATTATCTGGGGGGAAGTGGTTATATTACCTTAAAAAATATTGATGAAGAAGAATACTTTAATTTTAGCGGTAGAAGTCATTGCAGAAAAATAACATCAGAAGAAATAGCTAATGAAATTTTAAACGGATATGAAAAAGCCGTTCAGGAATCAGAAAAATTAAAAAGATTGGCTGTTGACAGATATCTTTTGTCTAAAAATATTGATAATATAATAAAATTATTAGATGGCAAAGAAGATACAAAATTAACAACAGATGTCGATTATAAACTTTTTATGGCTTACTCAACTGCTTTTATAAACGAGGTTCTTTTCTTACATAATAACATAAAACAGTCGGCGGAGAATTTTAAAAATCTGGAGCATAAAAATACGGAACTTATTAAGGAATATGAAAATTATAAAAGTTATTTTCACTTACCTAAACCGTTGGTCTTATTTTTATCTTGTTTTATTCCTAAACGAAAAAACAGAAGACATTTTAGAAAAATCCACACAATGCCTTCAAAATCCTTAAAAATTGCGTGTATAATGTGTGTTAAAAATGAAGAAAGATATCTGCCTACTTTCCTGAAACATGTGGAAAAATATGTAGATTCAATCTTGGTCGTGGATGATGGCTCAACAGATTCCACTGTTCAGATTTTAGAACAGCATCCCCTTGTCAAAGAGGTATGTAAACTACCTGTCCATACGGTTAAAGAATGGGATGAAAATAAAAACAGGAGAAAATTGATAGAACTGGCCCAAAAGCACAAAATTGATTGGGTTTTATGCTGTGATCCGGATGAGCGTTTTGAACTAAACTTTTTAAAGAATATTAGGAAACTTATTAAAAGTGCCCACAATGAGCGTTTATGCTATCATCTGCACTTCAGAGAACTTTGGGATAGTCCGATGACCTATCGTTGTGATGGTATTTGGGATAAAAAAGAAAAAGGTATTTTATTTCCTCTGTCCCAACATGAAGATCACTCTTATTCAAGTCACCTTCATATTCCATGGTTTTCAAAGGATATAACGATACATAAACAAATTGATTATAATATTTATCATTTAAAAATGATAAAAAAAGAAGAAAGAGAAAAACGTAAAAATTTGTATAAATTCTTGGATCCTAAAAATGAAATGCAGTCAATCGGATATGACTATCTGACGGATACGGAAAATCTGAAACTGAGGACGATTCCTAAAAATAAAAAATATGATGTAAAAAAACTTCCTTCATTTTTAATTGATAATGGTTCTTAATTGTAATTATTGATGCCTTTAAAAGTAAATGAAAAAGCCCGTCCGGTAAAAGGCGGGCTTATCATATTATCCCTTTGGATACTTTGTTTTAATTTCGGTAATTTTTTGTTGCCATAAATTTGTGCCGTTAACTTTGTCCCAATAAATCATATCCAATTGTTCTCCCAGGGCGGGATATTCGGCCAACCGTTTTTCGGTATATGATTTTGCCGGTTCCTGCGGTGCGTATCCTTTGACATACCAATTACCGTCGTATGCCTGTTCGACATCCGTTTCAATCATACCTAAGGTGCGGTATAGGCCACTGTCTGTCCCCAAACCAACCTGACAGGCTTTTGTTTTTTCATTGACTATTTTGGCATACTTAATTGTCATGCGCTTGCTCCTTTCAATTTATAGTAAACAGTCTCAGATGTTGGGGTCGTTCCAGAGGCTTGAACCCGGAAATAATATCCTTTTGGCACAAAGGCACCAAGGATTGCCGAATATCCATAGCTATAGGCCACTCTGACATAATTTGTCTCCGAATTATTTAAATTAACCTGGATTTCTTGCGAAATATTTGCCCCTGATGCTGCGCCGCCCGTCACATAGCAATCATAGGGGGCCCTTACCCAAGTCTTTCCAGCAAAACTTATCCCTGTTGTATAATTTGGCACCCCAAGGGCTGCTACCGTATTTTTACCCGCAGTCGTCAAATTATCCATACTTGTGTTGGCTTTTGTGGAAAGCGAAGCGCTGACTTCATCTGCCTTTTGGGCGGCCAGTTCGGCTTTTGCTGTGGCAATGTCGGCTTGGGTTGTTGCCGTTTGGGCCTGAGTGGTAGCAACTTCGGCCCTGTCAGTGGCCGTAGCAGCAGCGGACTCAGCGGAGTTTTTATAACCCTTAATGGTGTTTTCCAACGCATTAATTTCTATCGTTGAATTTTCAAGGTTTGTTCCTTCGGCATTCCAGATAATGGCTTTTCCTGCCGTCGGTGTCGGTAAGGTTAAATTAACACCGGTGCCGGCTGCATATGGTGGCAAGACCATACTGCGATTTAATTGGTCGGCGATTTGTTGTTGGCAGGCGATTTGATAGTCTAATTCGTCATTCAATGTATCGGCCCGAAGGGCTCCGCCTTCCTGAAAATCTGTTGTGCGTTCAATAGACAGATCCCGAACAATGGTAATTACAACGCCCTGATTCGGAGCGGTATTAAAAATAACCGATCCTCCGTCGGAATGACGAACGCCTGTGACAGTATAAGAATTTTGATTTTGTTGAATATCATCCAAATAAACTCGAATATCCGATGCGTCAAAGACGGCGAACGGAAATTCATATGTCGCCAACAAGCCATCGGCAACATACTGTATTCGTGGTATAACACTACGAACTTTGACATGCTCGTTCATAAATATCTCCTTGGTAATAATGTAATGAAAACTAAATGGAAAATAATTCCGATCAATCAGCCAATAAAAAACGGCGGATAGAGCTCCGCCGATTGACTGTTTTCCCTTATATCACAAATTGAATCAAAAGTCAAGGATTTTTTTCCTATAATAGGAATTATTTTCTTTTCAGGTAGCCGATAACGGCTGTCGCGGCGGCCGGTGTCATACCGGTCATACGCATCATCGCCCCGATTGTTGCCGGTTTAGTTTCGGTCAGACGTTCGATAATTTCGTTTGAAAGGCCACCGATTTTACCAAAGTCTGTATCAACCGGTATTTTCAGGGCTTCACCTTTTCGAAAAGAATCAATATCTAATTGTTGGCGGGCCAAATAACCACTGTAACGTCCCTCAATTTCCAATTGTTCTGCCACATCCGGTGGAATTTTTTGTAATTCCGGGAAAGCCTGTGACAAGACGGACCAGTCAACTCCTTGATAAGACAGCATATCAAAGGCCGTTCGCTTTTGCCCATCGGCGTTGACGGTAAAGCCTTTGGCCTGTAATTCTTTGGTCGTATAGGTTTGGGATTTTAATAAATTTCGGGTCTGATTCAAGCAATCTGATTTTTGTCGGAAGGCTTCTGCTCGTTTAGCACCCACACAGCCCATTTCAATCCCCTTTGGTGTTAATCGTAAATCGGCATTATCGGCCCGCATGCTGAGTCTGTATTCGGCCCGTGAGGTAAACAAACGGTAAGGTTCATCAACCCCGGTTGTCGTGATATCGTCAATCATGACCCCGATATAACTGTCCGCCCGGTCTAAAATCAATTCTTTACCGGTTTTAAGAGCACGATGAGCCGCATTGATACCGGCAATCAACCCCTGACCGGCGGCTTCCTCATAGCCGGTTGTACCGTTAATTTGACCGGCTAAAAATAACCCTGATACTTTTTTTGTTTCCAGTGTCGGTTTTAATTCCCGCGGATCAACATAGTCATATTCAATCGCATAGGCATACCGCAAAATACGAGCATTTTCCAATCCGGGAATGGAGTGAATAAAGGCTTCTTGGACATCCTTGGGAACACTGGTTGAGATACCGTTGGGATAGATGCTGTTCCCGTTACGGGATTCCGGCTCCAAAAAGACATGATGACTATCCCGACCGGCGAATCGAATCAATTTTGTTTCAATACTGGGACAATAGCGAGGTCCTGTTGAGGTTATCTGCCCGTCAAACAGGGGAGCCCGATCCAAATTATCCAGAATAATTTTATGTGTTTCCGGAGTTGTATGCGTGATATAGCAAGGCACTTGTTCAGGACAGAAATCACGCGTCATAAAAGAAAAAGGCTTTGGGGGATTGTCCCCATCCTGACGGGTGCATTTTGACCAATCAATCGTTTCTTTATCCAATCGGGCAGGGGTTCCGGTTTTTAAACGACCAACCGTCAATCCTAATCGTTTCAAAGCCGGGGTCAAGCCCGTGCTGGCTTCTTCCCCCCAACGCCCTCCCGGTGTTTGCTCGGGACCGATATGCAAAACACCGTTTAAAAAAGTTCCGGTTGTTAAAATAACGACGCTTGCCCGTATTTTTTGACCGTTGGCAACAACGCCGATAACCGTTCCGTTTTCTGTCAGTAAATCATCGACAGGGGCTTCCAACAAAGTCAGATTCGGGTAATTTTTTAAGGTTTGCTGCATTATTTGTCGGTAGAGCTGTTTATCGGCTTGGGCCCGCGGGCCTTGAACCGCAGGACCTTTACTGGCATTCAGCATCCGAAATTGCAGACCTGTTTCATCAATGACCCGCCCCATCAAGCCATCCAGAGCATCAACTTCGCGCACAACGGTTCCTTTGGCCAGTCCGCCGATGGCGGGATTACAGGACATATCGGCAATCGTATCAATGTGCAGTGTTATTAACGCTGTTTTTGCGCCGATTCGGGCCGCTGCCGCACAGGCTTCTACCCCGGCATGGCCGCCCCCGACAACAATAACGTCAAATTCATTTATCATCTTCACTTCCCAATACAAAAATCCCGAAAAATAATATCCAACAAATCTTCGGCATCAATGCGACCGGTGATGCGCCCTAAACAGCGTGCCGCCAACCGCAGGTCCTCCGCTTTTAATTCCAGTTCGGAAACCGTTAAAGCGTGGGTCAGATTACGGACACAATCGGCTAAGGCTACCCGATACCTTTCCCGGGTGATTAAGGCATTATCTCGTTGGCCGAAATCCCGTTCCAAAACACCTTGAATATGATTCCATAAGTCGGCAATACCGTCACCGGTTTTGGCACTGATGACTAAGCCGTCCGGCTTGGTTGTCATTAAATCAGATTTATTCCAAACAGTCAGGACCGTTTTTTGATTTAAAATATCCGGCAGCAAATCTGCCCGGGGCCACCGGGTACCATCTTGGATATGCAAGATTAAGTCGGCATCGGAAGCCCTACGGACAGCCCGTTTAATTCCTTCGGTTTCAATTGTATCTGCCTGATCTCTCAGACCGGCCGTATCGGCTAAAATAACGGGGAAACCGGCAACGTCCAAATGAGCCTCCACTACATCACGGGTCGTTCCGGCGATCTGCGATACGATGGCTACATCCCGATGCGTCAAGGCATTAATTAGACTGCTTTTCCCGACATTAGGTGCCCCGACAATAGCAATGTAAAAACCGTCCCGCAAACGTTCGCCGGCCCGATTATCGTTTAAATGTGTGTTGATTTTATCAATTAAAGAATGAATATCCGCGTCAATAGCATCCAGTTTTTCAGGAGGAATTTCTTCTTCCGGAAAATCAATAAAGGCTTCCAAATACGCCATGTGGCGAGTTAAATCCGACCGCCATCCGTCATAGAGAGTTGCTAAATTACCGGCCATTTGTTTTAAAGCCAAAGCCCGTTGGCGTTCTGTTTCGGCATTGATTAAGTCCAACAACCCTTCGGCTTCGGTTAAATCCATTTTACCATTGATAACGGCTCGCCGGGAAAATTCACCCCGATCGGCCGGCCGACAGCCCGGAATATTGCCGATAGCCTCCAACACGGATTGAATAACCGCCCGACCGCCGTGCACTTGAAATTCGGCCACATCCTCACCGGTAAAACTGTTGGGGGCTTGGAAATACAGGACCAGAGCATGATCCAAAATTTGTGCCGTCCCGATAGCCCGAAAGTAGGCATATCGGGGGTGCGGTTCATCCAAATGTGCTAATTCCTTTAAAACGGTGCGAACCTGATGACCGGAAACACGGATAATAGCAACACCGCCTTTTCCGGAACCGCTGGATAAAGCATAAATCGTATCGGTTAATGTATATGTTTCCGCCATTGTTAAATTCCCTTTAACACTTTAACAAACTCGGCCCGAAGTAAGTCTATATTTTGTTTTTTATTGCTGCTAGTCAGGATAATTTCAGGATAACAAGCTACATGTTTTTTTCCGATTTCGGACACGATAGCCAGCATAATTTCGGCCTGATGGGGGGATACTTTATCCGCCTTGGTCAGGATGATTTGATAACTGACGGCGGCTTTATCCAACATTTTCATAATGTTTTCATCAACGGTTTTTATCCCGTGACGAATATCGATTAATAAAAAAACCCGTCGTAATTGTTGACGACCGCGCAAATAATCGTGAATAAGGCGTGTCCAGGTTTGGACCTTTTGCTCCGGAGCACTGGCATACCCGTAGCCGGGCAGATCAACAATAAAAAAGCGATCCTTTTGTTCGAAGAAATTTAGTTCTTGCGTCCGACCGGGAGTATCGGAAGCCCGAGCCAATTTCGGCACCCCGGTGACGGCGTTAATCAAACTGCTTTTCCCAACATTTGACCGACCGGCAAAAGCAAATTCCGGCAACCGATTAAGGGGTAATTGATCCACATCAACAACACCCCGCACAAAAATGGGTTTTTGCTCAAATAATCGGTTCCCCGCTTTTATCAGGTCGGCTTGTTCCATTTATGCTCCGAATTTTTTCATAATGTATTTTTGTTGTGCGATGGACAGGATGTTGCTCCATGTCCAGTAGATTACCAATCCGGCAGCAAAATTACCCATCATAAATGTGAATAAAACAGGCATCATGTTCATCATCATTTTTTGGTCTTTATTGGTAATGGTGGTCGGATTTAGTCGTTGTTGAATCACCATCGTTAATCCCATTAAAACCGCCCAAATACCGATATCCAGAAAACGCGGAATCGGCCACGGCAAATATCCGAATGCCGTGAAAATAGATGACGGATCCGGCTGCGATAAATCCGTAATCCAACCGAAGAACGGTGCTTGACGCATTAAAATTGAAACAGACAAAACTTTATAAAGGGCAAAGAAAACCGGAATTTGAATAAGCATCGGTAAACATCCCGAAGCCGGATTGACTTTGTCCCGTTTGTATAAATTCATCATCTCAATTTGAAGGCGCGGTTTATCATCTTTGAATCGTTCCTGTAAGTCTTTAATTTTTGGCTGAATCTTTTTCATTTTTGCCATACTTTCATATGATTTTGTTGCAATCGGTAACAATAAAATACGAATTAAGGTGGCAAAAACCAAAATGGCAATTCCCATATTGCCGACCAGGGCATACAACCATCCCAGGAAATACAGGAAAGGCTTTGTTAAAAAGTAATACCATCCAAAGTCAATGGATAAATCAAAGCGGGGAATGCCCTGTTTTTCATACGTATTAATTAAATCCAATTCCTTGGCGCCGGCAAATAATTTTGTCGTGCGGGTTATTGTCTGCCCTGCCGGTATGGTTGTCGGCATGGTAAAGGAAGAGATGTAATTATCCTTAGTCTTTTCAAATTTCATATGGGATATGTTCTGTTGATCCGGCACGAAGATAGTTTGCCAGTATTTATCCGTCATACCGATCCAACCGCCCTGGTTATCCGTCGTAAAAGGTTTATCATCGGAAACAGAGGCATAACGTTCTTCCTTTTCTTTATTATCAAACAGGCCCAAAAAACCTTCATGAACCGTTGAACGTTCCGTCGGAATATCGGCTTCCGATCGGGTAATTTTACCGATCAGTTGCCCTTGAACGGGGGTATTCGCCTTATTGATTATTTCGTCGGTATATGTCATTAAATAACGATTGTCCAAGCTGATGGTGCGTCGAACGGTGACCGTTCCGTTGTCCCAAGTCAGAATAACGGGTGTGTCCGGCGTTAGTTTGTCCCCTTCAATTTTAGGAACCTGTGCCGTATCAGGAAAAGAATCCCCCGACCAATTCAGTGCTGCCGTATAATTTTTTTGCAATAAAGTGACGGCAGGACTGTTGGAATCAGTCGTTTGGCGATATTGTGTTAAATCTAACTGATTGACTGTTGAACCGTTTGTTTGTAAAGTTCCGGACAGACTTGGACTTTCAATTGCAACCATAACGGGGTCAGATGTCGTGAGGTCGGTGCTGGTCTGCACAATCGGTGTTTCGGGAACGGAAACCGAAGCCTGCACTTCCGGGGCGGATGCCGGCAGAGTGGTAGAAGGGACTGATTTGGCTGTTAAGCGATTAAACAGCATCAAAACAGCCACAACCAAAATCATGGCAATCATCATATTGCGTTGTTCTTTTTTTTCTTCATCTAACATTTTATTTTTTTCCTTTACTGATTGGCTGCGGAACGGGATCATAACCGGACCCGCCCCATGGATGACACCGTAGAATCCGTCGGAGCGTCAGCATAGCACCTTTTATCGGTCCATGCAACAAAAAAGCGTCCCGAGCATAGGCCGAACAGGTCGGTGTAAAGCGACAACAGGGGGACTTGAACGGCGATAAACAAATCTGATAAAATCGGATTAAAAATTGAATGAGGCTATTCATGCGATATGTCCGAGGTAAATTGTCTTTGAATCTCATTCAGAGCATAAATTAAATCCGCCCGTAATTTCGGATAGGGCCTTTCCCTGGTGGATAATCGCCCGATAAAAACCAGGTCAAATCCGGCCATATTTCCGATTTTTGGCTCTGTTCGAACCAACTCTTTCAATCGACGGCGGGTGCGATTACGAACAACGGCACATCCGATTTTTTTTGTGACGGTAAAACCGATTCGAATCGTATCTGAATTGTTGGGACAAGCCTGAACCACCATACCGCCGGCAACGACCTTAATGCCGTTTTGGTTGACGTTGACGAACATTTTGTGCTTTTTCATTCGAACGGGACGAATTTCGGACATAACTAAACCCTTTTGATATAAAATAAGACACCGTTTTAAAATCGGTGTCCGCTTTTATTCCCGATAAATCGGCAAATGATTAGGCGCTAACGACCTTGCGTCCCTTACGACGACGGGCGTTAACAACGGCACGACCGCCCTGAGTGGCCATACGGGCACGGAACCCATGACGCCGTGTGCGGACGATTTTACTTGGCTGATATGTGCGTTTCATAATATAGTCTCCTTTCGAATCATAAGTGAAAGTCTTATATCCGATTTTTTTTCAAAAGTCAAGAAGTTTTTTGGTGCTTAATGACCGGGGGTGGCCAGGGTAATATCAAAGTGAACCGATCCCTTTTTGGGAAAAGAGAGAATAAGGGTGTCATTCCCGCGTTTAAAATGATTTGATTTTGATTGTTCCCACCCCATTGCCGTTAGTGTTTTTTGATAAAAAGACAGCACCTGTTTTTGGGAAAAAGAAGTATCGGCATCAAACGCTAAAATCTGACCGGCCGGTGTGTCAAAGGCAAAGTCATTTGTTTCCGGCAAACTTAGCCCATCCATCAACGGAATATCATCTGTTCCGGGTAAAAAATCAGCCGATGCCGTTTGCCCCACCGAGATAGCGACAATAAATATCAGGCAAAACAGAATGTTAAATCCGATCCGCATTTGTGAAAATAGCCCCTGCCGGCACAACTTGACCGGCTTGTTTCGGTTCGGCCGGCGTTTCTGTCTTGGCAGATTGTGTTTTTATACCCAACATCGAATCGATTTCCTCATTGATTTTATCTAATTCCTGTTGTTTGGCATCGATTCGTTTTTGCTGCTCTGCAATGACGGCTTTATACTTGTTCCCGATGGCAGGCAGCATAGCCTGAACCGAGCGAGTTGCCAATTCAATTTCTTCCGTCGTTAAAAAACGTTCCAACAACAAGGCCAGTTTACCTGCTTCCTCGTGGCCGTTTAAGGACGCCAAAAAGGCCCAACGATAAGCACTTAAATCATCCTGTGGCAGAACGATGCCTTTGTTATATAATTGGGCGACACGATATTGCGAATCCACATTCCCCAACAAAGCCGCCGCAATCAAACAATAACCGGCCTTATTCCGTTCAACGGGATCAGTGTTGAGTAAAAATTCTTCCCCATGTTCGGCCATTTCAACGGATGTTGGCATAAAGACACCGCCGCGGCTGTCATCAAAAACACCATCGCATTCGGCCGGAATTTGCGATTCACTGTTGGCATCGTCATAGTTCCAAAAAGCCAATTGCGCCCGGGCCGGAGAAATTGTATTAAAAACAAGGACAGTTAATGTCAAAAGAGCCGTTTTCTTCATGTTGGATCCCTTATTATTGAACGTTCTTTCTTCGTTATACCTGTTTTTAAAACGGAAATCAAGCATAAATTTGGTATAAAAAATGATTTTGTTTTGGATAAACAACTGTTCGGGAAGTTGGTTACGAAAAAAAGACCATCCCGAAAAGGATGGTCCGGAACAAACAAGTATCAACCCTAACCCTGACGTGCTTTCAGTTTGGGTTTTTTCTTGTTAATTACATAAACGCGTCCTTTACGGCGAACGATTTTGCAATCTTTATCACGCGCTTTGGCGGATTTTAATGAACAACGAACTTTCATAACGATACCTTTCAATAGTAAAATGATGCTCTATCATATAGAAGAAAAATAACTTTGTCAAGGATTATTTTCGTTTTATACTTAAAAAAATCAAAATTAAAAC
Organism: Alphaproteobacteria bacterium; assembly: GCA_017453485.1. Lineage (GTDB taxonomy): Bacteria > Pseudomonadota > Alphaproteobacteria > CAAHEQ01 > UBA3637 > CALXZG01. The sequence continues at coordinate 23,567 of JAFTEW010000041.1, forward strand.
CGAAATACCGATGGGAATCCAAATCCCGAACTGGGCATAAAGTGTCGGTGGTAAAGCAACAGGTAAAGAAGTATCCAATACGCCTTCCGTCCCTAAGGCTAACTCTCCGACCGTTCGACCATAGGCGTCAAAGACGGCACTGATGCCGGTATTGGCGGCCCGAATTAGAGGAAGACCTTCTTCTACGGCCCTCATTTTTGCCATACCCAAATGCTGATAAGGACCGGCGGAAATGCCGTACCAACCGTCATTTGTCACGTTGATCAACCAGGCCGGTCGCCGCTTGGAATCGGTCACTTGTCCTGAAAAAATGACTTCATAACAGACCAATGGGCCGATATCGGGGGTGCCCGGAATCTGAATCGTTTGAACACCGGGACCGCTCATGAAATCAAACGGCAGAGGAACCAGTTTATCCAGCGGTAAAATCCCCCGAAATGGCACATATTCACCAAACGGGACCAAATGGGACTTGTCATAAGAAGCCTGAATTTGTCCCAAATCATTCAAAACAAAAAGGCTGTTAGCAACGGTTTTTTGATCCTCCGCCGCACGCAGGCCTCCTAAAATCAGGGTAGCGCCCTGGCGAACGGCCTGCATCAATAATAGTCGGTCGTCTGTTTTTTTATTGACCAAAAAATGAACAGACGATTCGGGCCAGATAACATGGGTAATCTTGTCGTTATTTTCCCGGGACAATCGTCGTATTTTGGCAAAAGAAACTTCGGCCTCGTCAGGATCCCACTTCAAGGTTTGGGGGATATTCGGCTGAACGATTCGTAATTGAATACCCCATACAACATCGGCCGTTGCCGTATATAGGCGCACAGAACCGAACAACCATAATATAAACAATCCGAATAATCCTGTAATGATAGGCCTTTTATGTGGCCAAAAAGCCGGCGTTGATAAGGTTAGAATTGTTATAAATGTTAATCCGTAAATACCGAAAACGCTGGCCGATTGTAAAACGGGTAAAGTGTTTTCCCATACTGATCCCATTAGGTTCCATGGAAAACCGGTTAAAAACCAACTGCGAATCCATTCAAAAACGGTAAATAAGGCGGCCCATGCCCATAGTCTTTTCGTTCCGATAGGAAAATAAGAAAGAAAAATAGCCGGTAATCCGAAAAAAAGTCCGAAAAAAAAGCCCATTCCCATCCAAGCCGGCGGAACCAACCAAATGGAGGATGGCCCCTCTAATAAAATAGCGTGGGCAATCCAGCCCGTTGAAACAGCGCCGAATCCGAAACCAAAGCAAAACGACCGGGCAAACAGGGAACGTTTACGAACGGATTGATTTAAACACCAAAATAAAAAGGATAAAAGAATCGGCAATAACCAGATTTGATAATAGGGGGCAAAACATAAAGATAAGCCAGCACCTGCTAATATCAAAGTTATATAGAGTGTTTTTCTGTGTTGTTCCCAAAACATGGTCTGTTCCTTATTGGCTAACCCAAATAACGCGTGCCATCCAGGCGACTTCCGATGCGTTTAAAATAATGTCCGGGTGTTCGTGATTTAATGATTTGAGTTGAATTTGTCGGGCAGAACGATGTTCCAGTTCTTTGACCATCACTTCTCCGGCTGTTGTTTTAACGACGATCCGATCGCCTTTTCGAATTTCCGAATCGGGTGAAATAACCAATTTATCACCGTCCCGATAGGCCGGTTCCATGCTGTTTCCGGATACTTCCAAAGCATAAACATTATCGGCCACAGCCAATGGAAATTCGATTCCGTCCCATGTCTCGGTTCCAAGCGGATAGCCATCCGAATCGAAGTATCCTTCACGGCCGGCTTTGGCAAGCCCTAACAGAGGGATAATATGCGGTTTGGGGCGATAGGGTTCACCGGCACGTTCCATGAATTCAAAAATGGTTGTATTCGTGGCTTGCAGGATTTTATTCATACTTTCTGTGGAAGGCCACCGTTTGCGACCATCGGCACCAATGCGCTTGGATTTGTTAAAACTAGTTGGGTCCAGACCGGCTTTGACGGCTAGTCCCGATAAAGAAAGGCCCTTGCTTTCTGCTAATTTTTCGATTCCATTCCAAATTTCTGTGTATGATAATTGCATATTCTCTCCATTATTTAAACAGATATATATTATGTATCATATCCTTTTTATCCTGTCAATAGGTTTTTTTTCTTATTTTTAACTTGACATCTTTTATTTTTTGGTTTAGTTCTTGTTTTGTTCTTATTTTTATCAATGAAAGGATTGCAAATGAGGAATAAATACCTAAAACAAACAGACGGCCGCGAAACCGTGCCGTTTGAAACAACGGAAAAAGCCTGGTTTTGGTATTGTTTATGCCGACAACTGGGATTTGAAAAAGGACATCGACAGAGTGGTCAAATGGCGCGTCCTTGTGAAACATCGGATATTTTTATCTCGCTAAAACGGCTGTTATGTCAAGGCGTTTTGCGGCGGGCACACTTACTTGTCCTGCAAATATATGGGGATAGACAAGAACCGCCTCACATCAATTTCGGGGCAAGTGAACGTGTTTGTCGTTTGTGGCAGGATGCGATAGCGGCTTTGGATGTATTGCTGCGGGAAAAGGGGATTGTGGCCGGATTGTTTTTGATCGGGGGATATGTTCGATGAAAAATATATTGGCACAAGGATATCGCTATCCGTTTGCTTACGTTGCTTTTGGCGGATCAAAGACCCAATGGTGGATGCGTTTTTTGAAAAAAGGATTTTATCATTGCGCTTTGGTTTTGGGAAATGGACGGGATTGGATATTGATTGATCCGTTGGCTGGATTTACGGATATGATTATATTAAAGAATGTTGCGGTTGTAAAAGTCTTGAAAGCAAAAGGATATCGTCTGATGCGAACGACACCGCATCTGCCGTCAAACACCGGGATTCAGTTGCGGCCGATGACCTGTGTAGAAACGGTTAAGCGTTTTTTGGGGATACGACGTCCCGAAATTTGGACGCCGTATCAATTATTTAAATTTTTATTCCTAAAAAAGGAAAATAATCCTTGACATTTTTAAAAAAATATGATATAGTCCTTTTCAGTTAGCAAGCAGAAGTCTATCCCTCGCAGGTTTTCGATTTGTTCGAAAGCCTGCTTTTTGTTTGCAGCTGTTATTATTGATTTTATAAAGGAGAGGTTATGAAAGACATTCAATACCTGTATCGCCGATTTCAACGGGCACGTTCCGTTCGCAGCGGTTGGGAAGCGGTTTGGCGTGATTGCTATGAATATGCATTGCCACAACGGGGCAGTTCATTCCATCCCGGCGAATCGCCGATTGTGCCGCTTTTTGACGGAACGGCGCCGGATTCGGTGGATCAGTTGGCGGCTTTAATTCTGTCAGAAATGACGCCCCCGTGGCTTCGTTGGTTCCAACTGACAGCCGGGACGGATTTATCCGAAGCGGAACGGAATCGAATCGCCGTTGATTTGGAAAAAATTTCCGATATTTTGCAAACACATTTTGATCGGTCAAATTTTGCCATGGAGATTCACCAATGTTATTTTGACTTAATCACGGCCGGAACGGCTTGTCTTTTGTTTGAAGAAGCTCCGGTCGGTTTGGCAACAGCTTTCCGATTTACGGCTATTCCGCTTTCTGAAATTTATGTTCTGGAAGGTCCGTCCGGTCGGCTTGATACCACATTCCGGTTGTGCCGGATGGATTTGGAAACATTTCGGAACCGTTTTCCGACGGTTGCTCTGCCGGAAAAGGTATACCAAGAAAATAGGGAAATTTATTTTAATGTAATAGAAGCCATTATTCCTAATCCTCGCGGGGGATATGATTACACGGCTTTTTTACAACCGGATAGCCAGTATGATTCCCTAAACGGGATGAATCCTGTTTTAAAAGAAGGATATTACAGGAGTTCGCCGTTTATTACTTTTCGCTGGTTAAAGGCTCCGGGCGAGGTTTATGGACGATCGCCGGTAATGAAGACATTGCCGGATATTAAAACAGCCAATAAAGTGGTTGAGTTAATCCTGAAAAATGCGTCCATTTCCGTGACGGGTATTTGGCTGGCCGAGGACGATGGCGTCCTGAATCCCGGCAATATCAGCCTCGTCCCCGGAGCCATCATTCCCAAAGCCGTCGGGTCAAAAGGATTGACTCCGTTGGAGGCGCCTGGCAAATTTGACGTATCACAATTGATGATTGATGATTTGCGTAAACGTATCCGGCATGCTTTGTTGGTTGATCGATTTGGCGAGGTTGATACCCCAAAAATGACAGCCACCGAAGTTTTGCAACGTTCGGATGAAATGATGCGGATTTTAGGGGCAACTTACGGTCGATTACAAACGGAATTATTGACGCCGCTGATTGAACGAGCCGTTTATATCTTACGCAAACGCGGGGAGATTCCCGAGATTTATCTTGACGGGCGGTTATTGAAAGTTGCCTATAAATCTACCCGTGCCGGTCAACAGGCTCAAATTGACGCCAACAATGCTTTGTTATGGTTGTCATCTGTCAGTAAATTAGGTGATAGCGCCTTACAATCGGTTGATATAGCGGCTTTCGTCAAATGGTTGGGACAACAATTAAATGTACCGGCCGATATTTTAGGAGGACATTCCGTGACGAATGGTGCTGCCGTATGAACCCGGCCATTCACTTTGCCAGACTTTTCCGTCATCCGGAGGGAGCCGAAGTGCTTGCCTACCTGAAACGTATTACGCAAGAACGCATTTTATCCCCGATGGTCAGTGACGGAGAATTGCGCTATTTAGAGGGACAGAGAGCTTTGGTAGCCCTTATTCTGTCCCTGATTCATCAAGGTCAACAAAAGGAGAAATAATATGACCAAAAAAAAAGAAAATATAATATCGGGAACAGAACAGACAAAGCCCCCGGTTGAATTGCCGGATAAATTTGAAACAGATAACGACAATTTAAATACGACGGTTTTGTTAAAATCATTTTTAGATCCGAAAAAGGATGTAAGGTTGAAATTTAATCAGTTTTCGGTCGGAACCCGTCCGGAAAAGCCGGAAGATTACCGTATCCGGATAAATAATGCTTTTATGGTCAATGATCCGATCGTGAATAAACGCCTGTTTGATTTGGGACTGACAAACGAACAGGTCCAAGGCATTTATGATCTGGCGGCCGATACAATTATACCGATGATTGAGACATTGTGTTCTGCTTTTCGGGCTGATAAAGATTTGTCGGAATTGGAACAAACTTTCGGCGGTGCGGACCAGTTTAATCAGGTTGCCCGACAAATTTCTGATTGGGGTGAAAAGAATTTGGAACGATCCGTTTTTGAGGCTTTATCCGGCAGTAAAGATGGTATTATGACTATGTATAAAATGATGACCAATGCCCGGGAAGAATCGGTTTTACCCCGGCCGGAAGAGAGTGTTTCGCCGGATACGGAAGACAGTTTAAAACGTTTAATGCAGGATCCCCGTTATTGGAAAAAGCAGGATCCTGAATTGGTTAAACGTGTGACCGAAGGCTTTAAACGTCTTTATGGTTAAACCTTTTGACGGATAATCTTCGGCCCGTCAAATAAATGGGGAATACATCCCCGGAATTGTCGGTATTTGTCTGTGCAAATGCCGATTTTTTTATAACATGAAAGGAAAATATATAATGACAGAAACAGTATCAACAGCGATTGATGCTTCTTTTATTAAACACTTTGAAGCCGATGTGCATACTGCCTATCAGCAACAAGGTTCTAAATTAAAAAATACGGTTCGGTCCAAAAATAATGTTCAGGGTGCTTCTACAACATTTCAGGTTATCGGCGCAATGACGGCCGGCACAAAGACTCGGAATGCCCAAATTGCTTCATCGGCCGTGACACATGCCCCGGTTGAATGTGCTTTGACAGATTATTATGCCGGTGAATGGGTCGATCAATTAGATGAATTAAAGGTCGGTCACGACGAACGTAAAGTTTTGGCATTGGCCGGGGCATATGCCTTGGGTCGCAAGACGGATGAATTGATTATTACCGCTTTATCCGGTGCGACACAAACGGTCGGAACAGCCTCGGAAGGGTTAACAAAAGACCGTATTTTAAAGGCCTTTACAATCCTGAATAACAATGATGTGCCTGATGATGGCGAACGATATGCTTTGGTTAGTCCGGCCCAGTGGAATCAATTATTATCCATTGAAGAATTTTCATCGGCCAATTATGTCGGGGACGCTTACCCGATGTTGAGCGGTTCCGAAAGCCGGAAATGGATGGGAATCGTATGGATTATGCATACGGGACTTCCCAAAACAAGTTCCAGTCACACCTGCTTTATTTACCATAAATCTGCCGTCGGTCATGCCAGCGGTCAAGATATTAAGACGGATATTACCTGGCACGGTGATTATGCGGCCCACTTCGTCAATAATATGATGAGTCAGGGGGCCTGCCTGATTGATCCGAAGGGAGTTATTAAAATGGAGTGTGCCGATACCGTCAGTGCATAATAAAACCGGAAAGGAGCCGCTATCGGCTCCTTTTTATTTTTTTTAGGGGAGTATTTTTAATATGAGTTTAACGTCTGTTGATATTTGTTCCCATGCGTTGGTTAAATTAGGGGCCGGCAGTATTTCTTCATTTAATGAAGATACGACCGAGGCCCATGTTGCTAAACAATTATACGATATAACGGTTGAGGCTTTACTGGCTTCTTATCCGTGGCGTTTTGCTTTAAAGCAAGTTCATTTACCACGATTATTGAATCAGCCGGATGCGGATTATCGGTATGCTTACGCCCTTCCAAAGGATTGTGTGCGGGTGCTGTCGGCCGGTGCCCATAAGCGTGGACGTGGCCTGAATTACCGGATTGCCAAACAACAATTACAAACCGATAGTGATTCTGTGATATTGACCTATCTTGCCAAACCGGATGAAGCCGATTTTCCGGCTTTTTTCACAAAAGCCCTTATTTCCAAATTGGCGGCGGAATTTTGTCTGCCGTTGACGGAAAGTACAAGCCGAACGGACTATTTGTTGAAATTGGCGGCTGAAGATATTCAAAATGCCCGCCTGATTGACAGTCAACAGGCTGTCCCGCAGGCTTTTCAGGATTTTTCACTGATCGGAGTGCGCCAATGACAAATCTGTTTACGGCAAAAACAAATTTTACAGCCGGTGCTTTATCGGCGAATTTGTTGGGACGGGTTGATTTAAAAGCCTATGATAATGGTGCCATGATTTTAGAAAATGTCTTTATTGAACCAACGGGCGGTGTTTATCGCCGTCCCGGCCTAAAATATGTGGCAACATTATCCGGTAACGGTCGGTTGATAATCTATGAAAAAAAAGCGAACGAAGCCTACTTGATTATCTTACAGGACGAATGTCTGCATATTTATTTAGACGGTGTGTATCAAACGACATTGGCGGCCCCGTGGCATGAAACGCAAATAACATCTGTTCGGTGGTGCCAAAGTTCGGATGCTCTGTATTTGGTTCATCCGGATGTTCCGCCGCAAAAATTGATGTTGAAGGACGGGATCTGGCAACTTTCGGCTTTTACTTTTTTGGCGGATAACGGATGTATTTTGCAGCCCTATCATAAATTTTGTGATGATGCTGTGACGATTGCTTCATCCGGCATGGAAGGTACGGTGACATTGACGGCTTCAAGCCCTGTCTTTCAAAATAAACATGTCGGCCGTATTTTTAAAGTAGCCGAGGGGTATGTATCTATTACCGGTATTTCCGGTGAAATGTCTGCTACCGGTCGCGTTTTAAAAAAATTGGATGAAGACGGTGAAGGGGCGTTACCCGCTACACGCAGTTGGGGAGAACCCGCTTTTGATTCGGAAACCGGTTATCCGGCGACGGTGGCCTTTTATCAATCGCGATTGGTCTTTGGCGGCAGTCGGTCTTTGCCGAATTATCTGTGGTTCAGTCAAAGCGGTGATTTAACGAATTTTGAATTAGGACAGGGCTATGATGCCGATGCGATTGAATTTAACATTTTGTCGGATCAGTCAAACGCTATTTGTGCCTTGTTTGCCGGTCGCCATTTACAGGTTTTTACGACTAATGCCGAATGGATGGTATCCGGGGATCCTTTAACCCCGACAAGTATTCAATTAAAACGGCAAACACAGGTCGGCTCACCGGATAGTCGCTATGTTCCACCGATCAGTATTGACGGAGCAACTATTTTTTCGGCGGCAAACGGTCGGGAAATTCGGGAGTTTCTGTTTGCGGATATTGAACAAGCTTATCAGGCAACGGATTTATCCTTGATGTCGTCTCATTTAATCAATCAACCGCAAGATCAGGCCTATGATAAACAAAATCGTCAGGCCTATGTCATTATGGCGGATGGACGGTTATGCACACTTGTCAGTTTTCGGGCCGAAGATATTCAAAGTTGGTCTGAACAAAAAACGGACGGTGCTTTTATATCTGTTGCCGTCGGTGGGGGACAAACTTACTTTATCGTTAAACGCGGTGAAAATTGGTATTTGGAACAACTGGATGATACGTTGCATACCGATTGTGGGTTTCACCTGTCCGAGGTCACCCCGTCACAGACATTTGGCGGGTTATCCGTTTTAGAAGGAAAAACAGTCAAAGTTGTAGCCGATGATATTATTGTTCCGGATTGTATTGTGCAAAACGGAATGATTACCCTGGAACATCCGGCCCGTGTGATAGAGGTCGGATTGCCCTTTATTCATCGGGTTATCCCATTACCGCCGTCCGTCGGTGCCGGAAACGGGACAGCGCCGATTTCATCGGCTCGCCTGGTCAAGGGTGTTTTTCGTGTTGTTGATACTGGTTCTTTGGAAATTGATACGGGTACCGGTCTGCATCAGGAATTAACACGCCCGTTGGCATCCTATCATTTAGATACGGTGCCCGGCCCGCAAACGGCGGATATTGTTGTCCGATCGCTCGGTTGGATACGTCGTCCGACGCAACCGCTCTGGTTGATTGAGGGGAGTCAACCGAAATCATTTAAATTGGTCAGTGTGACCAGTGATATTCAAATAGGAGGATAATTTATGGAAATCACACCCATTGTATCGACATTAACCACGGCCGCATCGGCCTATTTTATGAAAGAAAGTGTGGATACGCAAAAAAAAGCCATGAAGGCCGAACGGGCCGCCAATCAACGACAGTATGATTTAGAGGTGGCTCAAAAAAAATTAACGTTGGCCGAGGAACAACGTAAAAACCGAAATTTGTTGGCGCAACAGCAATCGGGCTATCGGGCCAAACTCGGTGCCGCCGGGCTCAGCGCTCAATCCGGTAGTGGTCGGGCTGTGCTTGATTCAATGAAACAAGAGTATGATACCGAGGATAAATACTTGATCAATCAGGCTAACATTTCTTTGGAAGCTCTGTTGAACGGCATTAACACAAAACAAAATCGGAATTTATTATCCATGTCATCTTTAAATAACCGACAGATGTCTAATACGTTAAACGCCATTAATAATTTTACCTCAAATGCGGGGCGATCTGTCCTGAAATAGGGGGCGGTTATGACGGATGAAAAGGATTTAACCGATTGTTGTCGGGACGGCTTAAATCGGGCTTTGGCATCCTATCGCCGTTTTCAAACGTCTGAGGCCCCTTTGGATGCCAAGGGATTTACCGCGTATCATAACGCCTGTAAGGCCGCATTACTGCATATTGCCGTTTTGTTGAAATTGGTCCCGCCGGATTCTCAAACGAATCAAAATCGGGCAGGGGATTGGCTTGCGGCGGCCCAAGCTGCTTTGCGATCGGAAACGGAGGGAAAAGATGATGAGCTCTTTGATTGAGTTTATTTGGATTTGGGACAAAGTGCAAGGATTTAACTTACCCCGCCATCACCGAATGATGGCCCGATTTTTGACGGGTCTTTATCGGGACCGGGAAAGCGGATTATTGATGGCTTTTCGAAATTCGGGAAAGTCAACGATTGTCGGATTGTTTTGTGCCTGGCTGTTGTTGAATAATCCGGACCTCCGTATTCTGATTCTGTCGGCCGATCAAGGGTTGGCCAGAAAAATGGTTCATCACATAAAAAAAATTATTGAACGCCATCCCTTGACCCGAACACTGGTGCCGGAGGATAAAGATGAGTGGGCCGCCGGTCGATTTACGGTTCGTCGCTCGGGCGGGTTTCGGGATCCGTCCGTTTTGGCTTGCGGACTTATGACGAATATAACGGGATGCCGGGCTGATATAATTATCTGTGATGATGTAGAAGTTCCCAAAACCTGTGATACGGTCGGTAAAAGGGAGATTCTGCGCCGAAAACTGGATGAATTAAACTATATTTTGACTCCCGGTGGGGTGGTGCTTTATATCGGAACACCGCATACGGCAGATACCATTTATGATACGGGGCCAGCCGGTTTTTTAAGTGCTTGGCGGCAAATGAAATTACCGTTATTAAAGTCGGATGGCACGTCGGCATGGCCGGAACGATTCGGGCTGGAACAAATTGATGCCTTGAAAAAGAAGACCGGCCCACGTCAATTTGCTGCTCAGATGATGTTGGAACCGATTTCTGTTTTTGAAAGCCGGTTGGATAGCAGTCGCCTGAAATTTTACCAAGGTGATTTGGATTATCGGGAGGCAAACGGTCGCGGTATTTTGTCTTTAAACGGTTATCGGTTGTGCGGCTGCGCCTGTTGGTGGGACCCGGCTTTCGGCTCTCCGACGGGTGATAAAAGCGTGGTTGCCTGTGTTTTTTTTGATGAACGGGGTATAGCCTATATCCATCGGATTTTATACTTAACCGTGCCGCCGGATTGTGAGGCAACAGCCTATCAATGTGGGGCTGTGCAACGCCTGATAGCCGATTGTCATATTCCCGCCATCCATTTGGAAACAAACGGAATCGGTAAGTTTTTGCCGGCACTGCTGCGGCAAACGTTGGCACGGTCCGGGACACCTTGTGCCGTGATAGAAGAAACATCCCGTCGCAATAAGGTTGAACGTATTTTATCGGCATTGGATGCCCCTTTGATGAACGGCAATTTATGGGTTCATGAATCGGTTCGGTCAACGCCGTTTATACAAGAAATGCAGGATTTTAAACCCGGTGGTCCCTGTCATGATGACGGTTTGGATGCCGTTGCGGGATGCTTGTCAATTGAACCAGTCCGACTGCAAAAACGGATGGGAACGATTATTAAAAATACATTAGAATGGAGATTTTAATATGGATAAAGAAACGGAAATTTTGGCTAAGACCATTTATGGAGAAGCCCGGGGCGAGGGGCTATCCGGTATGGAAGCCATCGCTAATGTTATTATGAACAGAGTTCATAAAAAAAGTTGGTGGGGCAAGACGATATCGGAAGTTTGCTTAAAACCGAAACAATTTTCCTGTTGGAATGAAAATGATCCGAATGCTAAATTGATAAAAGGTGATTTAACGAAAGATTCTGTTTTTCGTGTTTGTTGCCGTATTGCTAAACGAGCCATAAAGGGTCTCTTACCGGATATTACAAAAGGTTCCACCCATTACCATGCGTTATCGGTCAATCCGGCCTGGGCCAATCGATTGGTGCCGAATGCACAAATCGGGAATCATTTATTTTATACCTGTAATTAAAGGAGACAGAAAATGCCCACATTAACCATGGAAATCGGAAAATTGATGGCTTTGGTGGATACCCTTCAAAAGCAATTACAATCAATACAAAAGGAAATCTGCCAAACCAAAAATCAAATCACGGATGTGCATACGGAATTGTTGAATTTTATGGCGACGGTTCAAAAAAAATCCGTGTGTCAGGCCCTTCACGATAAATTGGCCCAAAACTATGTGGCAAAATCCGAAATTGCCCCGTTAAAGGCCTTTGTCGCGATGATTACCCTGACGACAGTGACGGCTATTGGAGCCGCTTTTTTTAACTTAATTTTAAAATGAAAGGAAATGAAATGTTTGCTTTTTTAATCACTTATTGGGATGAAATGCTTATTGCCATATCCGGCATCGTATCCGGTGCCAGTGCTTTGGCGGCTCTAACGCCGACCGGTAAAGATGATACTTTTTGGGCCAATATTAAAAAAGGGTTAGATGTTCTAGCCTTAAATGTCGGTCATGCTAAGGCTGCCTAAAATTTAATTTTATCCCCGATTTTTAAAGAATCTTTTTGCACCGTTCCGGCCGGAAATTCGATAAATCCCAATGTCAATTTTTCCGGTCCGTGCGGTGTTTCATCCAAAGGGGCCACATTTTCCAATATGTGGACAATGGTATGATTTTCATCAAAAAAGACAATGTCCAGTGGCACAAACGTATTTTTCATCCAAATGGCAATTTGCTGTGGTTTATCGCCCCAAAAAACCATGCCCGTTCGTTCCGGCACATGTGTCCGAAACATCAAACCGCGTAATCGCTGTTCTCTGGTGCGGGCTTCTTCCACCGTATAGGAATGATGATTAATTGCTATTTCTCCCTTATCAAAAGTGATTGGATTTTGGGGTAAAAAGCCGATGGTATCCGGTATTTCATATCCGAGTTCTGCCGCCCGCAGATGCAATTTGTCGGTATAATCCGGATCCTCCATTTTGTAATCCCCCAACCAACGCAATACCCGATAGCCGACGTCGGTATAATCCCGACTGTTCAGGTTTGCACGCGATATCCGCCAATAGTCCAGTGGCGGCATACCGTTCATCTCCCGGGCATAAGCGGCGGTCGCTTCCGTCAGCGAATCAAAAGGAATCCGATCATATGTTTTTCGGTCTAACCATCCGATTTGATCATAGGGAGAATCCAAATGGTTTTTCCCCCAATCGGTGGCTTCGGCAGCCTGTATTACGGCCGTCATCGGCGGAATACAATCTACTTTGGCAATCAAATCCGCCATTTGTGCTGTTGGCACTTTTCGGGATTTAGCGTCATACTTGGCCACCAATTGGTTGAAAAATTCGGATTCTTTTGTTGTCCAAGTTTCCCCTTTTTGTTGTTTTTGGCGCAATAGTGTCAAAATGGCGCGCTCTTTTAAAATATTTTCATTCTCCCGCAAAATAAGGGCACCGATAACTTGTGCAAATAAATTTTTATCCCCCTGTTCGGCAAAATCATCCGGCAACTTATCCACAAAAATACGGGGTAGTTTGTCCTCAGTTGCTTCGGAAAACCAAGCCCGCAACTCGGCCGTTGTGTGAGGACGGATAACGGTTTCCGAGGCGGGATGTGTTATTCGATCAATTAAAAATTCGGCCGGTGTCGGAACGGAAACAGACTTTTGCATTTCGGGCTCAAATTGTTGAACGGTCCGGGACGATTTCTGATTTAAACATAAAAAAGTACCGCCGACAATGCTCATTGCCACAACACATATCAGAACACCTAAAATAACTTTCCGTTTCATATTTCCCCCGTTTAATTCAGCCGCTTTTGCTTTAACAATGTTTTTATCTGAGACAGCGGGATACCGCCGCTGATTATCAAAGTGCCGACAAAAACAATGATACTGATGCCAATTAATCCCCCTAATGCCACGAAAGACAGAATACTTGTTCCGTGTTCCCAATGCGGTATATATAGGGTGACTAAGGCTTTAAGTCCATATAAAACACCGCCCATTAATAAACCGGCACCGATAATTCGCGGAAACCGATAGCAGAATGTCTTATCCAGCATAAAGTCCCCCCGATGATGCAAGCGGACCATATACTGAACGGCATTAATCCAAACGGAAATACCGGTTGCCAGGGCTATGCCGGCATATCCCCAAAATTGCATAAAAACAACGCCCATCATCACATTTAAAACAACACCGACAATGGCGATTTTTACCGGGGTGGTTGTGTCCCCGCGGGCATAGAAGAACGGCGCCAAGGTTTTTGTCATCATATAGGCCGGCAATCCGAAAGCAAAAATCGTTAAAGCCCGCGCCGTGTGAAGGGTATCATTGGCGGTAAACTTACCGTGTTCAAATAAGATACCGATAATGGGATGCGATAAAAAAATCAGGCCCAACATGGAAGAAACCGACAAAGCCACCGATACTTCCAGTCCTCTGTTTAAGTGTAAGTTAGCCAATTCCGTCTGACCGGTTTTGATATACTTGGATAAAACCGGTAATAAAACCGTCCCGATGGCGACGCCGATAATCCCGATGGGCAGTTGAAACAAATGGTTGGCATAATTCAACCAAGAAATAGCCCCTGCACCGACCAATGACACCAACAAAGTATCCAAAAATAAATTGATTTGATAAACACCTGATCCTAAAACACCGGGGGCCATTTTTTTCAAAAGCGTCTTGACACCGGTCCCGATATGGCAAAGGGCTTTAATCGGTCCGATTAACCGGAATGTCATACCGATTTTTTTGATATGCCACAGCAAAAAACAAAATTCAACAATCCCTGCAACAAATACCCCCCAGGCCAAAGCAAAAGCCGGTGCATACGGGGATTGAATAAAAGGGGTCATGATGATTAAAAAGGTAATCATCACTATGTTTAAAAGTGTTGGGGTAAAGGCTGCCGCCCCAAAACGGCCGGCCGAATTGAGTATCCCCGAAAATAAAGACACCAATGATACAAACAATAAAAACGGGAATGTAATGCGCGATAAAGTTGTTGTCAGGGCTAATTTGCCCGGGATTTCTTCAAAGCCGGGGGCCAGAATAAACATCAGATTCGGCATTAAAATTTCCATCACAACCGTAAAGATTAACAGCACATAGAACAAAAATCCGAATACGGCCCGAGCAAAGATAAGGGCTTGCTTTTTTCCATGTGTTTGTAATTCTCCGGAAAAAAGAGGAACAAAGGCTACATTTAAGGTTCCTTCGGCAAATAGGCTGCGGAACAGATTCGGAAAGCGCAAAGCGACAAAAAAAGCATCCGCCATCATCCCGGCCCCCAAGTAGCGGGCCAATAAAATTTCGCGAATAAAACCGACAACACGACTAATCGCCGTGCAACCACCGACCGTGGCAATGGATGAATGCAATGACATACAAACCTTATACGTCAAAAAGAAATGACTTGCAAGCGAAAAGGAGAGGGGCATAGCCATATTTTTTTAAAAGGGAGTATCGGGTATATCTTAACCCTTACGGCCTTATATGGCTCACCGCCCGATCAAGTCAGTGATTTTCTTGCCCGGGCGGTGGAGGGTATATCGTTTTAATTACCGACAAACAACACCTGCAGCACACCAGTATCCGTCAGGTCGCCCCGTGTATATGGATGAAGCACTTGTTGCGGTCATACTGAGGTTTCCACCTTGAACCCAATAGGATCCACCACAGGGTTTGGGTAAAGAAGGACGTAATTTTTCGGAAACAGCAACAAATTCTGCGGCGGTCAATAATCTTTTACCGATTGTCGCGCAGTAATCCTCGGCCGACCAACGGGGAATATATCCCCATCCGCAATCCGCATATCCGGTATCCGGCCGACACCAAGATTTGAGTTCGGTTGCCGAATTGTAATAATAGGTCACTCCGTCTATTGTAATGCTACGCGGTTTGGCTTTCAAGCATTTATTTGGCGTATTCGGGGCACCATAGTAACAAAACTCACCGGACGGACAAACGCCCGCTCTATTACATGGTGTTCCTTCGGATGTATTACACCGATTGGTGTTTCCATTGCATGTTCCTTTAAGTCCTCCGATTTCGCACTCTGTTCCTGCCGGAGCAAATGTATATGTTGCGGCGCCGGTATTCGGGTCTTGTGTGCATGTTTCACAAACACCCCGCCGACAATCTTCGTTTTCTTGCTTATCTGGGTCACTGTCACTATTTTCTGAGGTTGCTTTTCCCAGCGTATTACTGAACACAAACTCAATGGCGTTGGCTTCGCCCTGGTCACAGGAATCGGATTCACCGTTGATGGCAACGTCCTCCGGGACTTTCCAATCCATACCCTTAATCCGTTCACATACTTCGTCATTCATATTTGATACGATAATGGAAAAGGTTCCGTCATTGTTCTGTGCCGTTTCTACGCCAAAGGCACCGCTGATGGACAGGTTCCCATTTGCGTCTTTCCATTCCGGTAGGGTCAGGCTCCCTTGGGTCGTCAGTTCCGTGCTGGCCGTGACAGCCATTTGTGATACGGCCCCCAGAATTGTATTGGCGTTGGATTTATTGATGGCATAGCGATACCCCGCTATTCCCCCGATCGTCAATACCCCCATAATAGCCAGTGTCCCCAACATCTCTACCATACTCCGTCCCGATTGGGTGTTGATATATCTGATTTGTTTTTGTGACATTGTTTGTTCCTTTCATATTTTATAAAATCGCCACAGCCCA
>JAFTEW010000005.1 GCA_017453485.1 Alphaproteobacteria bacterium
AACTAACATAGTCTTCCTTTCTTTCTGTTTGACTTATCCCTCATCCTATTTTATAGTATGGCTTGATATGTTATGCAACCATTATTATTCATTTAATACGATTATATTCTATTATCAGGTGTAAAAAATATGAAACAAAAAAAACAAAGCAAGCCGAAAACAAGCCGAATCTGTGATTTCCCGGGGTGTAATGAACCGGGAGAGTATCGGGCTCCAAAAGACCGGAATTTGCGGGATTACTACTGGTTTTGCCTGAAACATGTGACGGAATACAATAAAAATTGGGATTTTTTAAAAGGCCTCTCCGCCGATGAAATTGAGGAACAAATCCAACATGATACCATTTGGCAACGGCCGACTTGGAAATTGGGACATGGAAGTGTAAAATCCGATCCGAATATCAAAGATTATTTCGGTGTCCGAGATGATATGGGGTGGGGAATGGACGGTAAATATAATCCGCCGCCACCCAAAAAAAGTATCGAAAAGAAAATGCAGGCGGCACTGGACTTTATGGAATTGCAATTACCATTGACGGTTGCGGCCGTGAAACAGCGTTATAAGGCTTTGGCAAAAAAATACCACCCCGATACCAATAAGGGAGACAAAGACGCCGAACAGCGGTTTAAGAAATTGAATGAGGCCTACCATTATTTATTAGACAGACTCAATCAATTCAAATAGTTTTATCAGAATGATCCTGATATTTCAGATTTAGGTATTACCGTATTTGCCTGAATAGGGGCCCCGAATAGTGAAGAAGAATCTGAAAATTGACTCGGTGCTGGTGAAACGGGAATCGGGCGTAATCCCGGGCCGATTTGATAAATCGTCAGCAATCGTTCATTCATTCCGTCATCTTTTAGGCGAAAACGGCCGTTGACCCCGCTAAAGCCTTGTTCTTGTGTCAGGTTGTCCCTGGTTAAAGCCCGGTGTTTTGCCAGGGCAGCTGTTAAAGAAACGGCATCGTATCCCAAAGAGGCGATTCGGGGTGGTTTATTACCGAATACCGACTGATAGCGAGCATTAAAACGTTCGGCCTTTTCGGGACCGGTTGCCGCAAAATAACCACCGATTAGGCCACGATCCTTTGTTGTTTGCCAATTGGCTAACCCGTAAAACGGAACAACTTTGGGTGTTACGTCATAATAGGCCAATAAAGAGGTAATTTGTTGTAATTTAATGCCATCTTCAAAAATAAATAACGCATCAAATTCAAGGCGTTCCTCTATTGGCGTTTTTAAAATTTCCTGCTCCTCTTCGGTAAGCTCTTTTTTGCGTGTGTCAACGGGTTTAGGAACAATTTTTAAAACAGCCTGGTTAAAATTCGTTGTGTCCGGTGCATAAAGGGAAACTTTATCAACAGTCATACCCGGACAACGGGCCACCGTATCGGATAGGACATTCATGGTTAATTCACCGGTTTTATCCTCAGGCCCGATAACAGCTAATCTGTTTTGACCTGATTCGCACATATGATGAACCAGGTGTTCAATCTGATTGGGAATCAGAATCCCCAAAGAATACACATCCCGATTCATTAAAGAATGATCTGTTGTAAATGACAGAACAGGAACGTGAGGGGATTCGGATTTTAGAGCCTGCAATTCCGCGGCGAAAACAGGGCCGATAACGATGTCGGGATATTGTGCTCGGGCGTTGTGCCAGGCCTCAATTGTGCCGTCAGCTGTTCCTTTGGTGTCAAAAAACATCAGTTCCATCGGACTGCCTTTTTGTTCCTGTAAAGCCATCATGCTGCTATTGCGAAAGGCTTCGCCAATCGAAGATGATTTCCCTGATAGTGGTAATAACACAGCCGCCCGCATGGAATGTTGCGTTTGTGTTTCCGTATCTCTACTCTGTCCGACGGACCATGGAAAACGCTCTGTTCGATAGGATTGACACCCGACCAGGAGAAAGCCTAAACAAAAAAACAATATCATTTTTAATTTCATTGGGATTGCCCTTTTCTTTTTGATATGTTATACTGCATTTTATTAGAATTTTCAAGTGTGAAAATGAAAGGAATAGGAATGTTGTATCTGGTATCAACGCCGATCGGAAATTTGGGAGACATATCCGAACGGGCTAAGCAAGTTCTTGCAACCGTTGATTTGGTGGCCTGTGAAGATACACGGACCAGCGGGCAGTTGTTTTCTCTACTGGGGATCCGGGTGGCGGCAACTGTCCCCTATCATGAACATAATGCCGATTCTATGCGTCCTAAATTAATTGAAAAATTAAAGCACGGTGTTACGATTGCATTGGTGTCTGATGCGGGGACACCTCTGATTTCAGATCCCGGTTATAAATTGGTGCGTGATTGTTATGAAAATCATATTCCAGTCACAACCGTACCGGGAGCCAATGCGGTTTTATCGGCGTTGCAGTTGTCAGGATTGCCGTCCAATGCTTTTTATTTTGCCGGATTTTTGCCCCCGAAATCAGCCGGTCGTAAAAAGGTATTGACGAGCCTGAAAGCATTGCCGGCAACATTGATTATTTATGAAACCCCCAATCGCTTAAAGGCGATGTTATCTGATATTTCGGATGTTTTGGGAAACAGAACCATGGCTGTTGTGCGGGAATTGACCAAGAAGTTTGAGGAAGTTCGACGGGGTTCTGTTCGGGAACTGTCAGACTACTATGCCGAAAACGGAGAACCGAAGGGGGAACTTGTCCTTGTTATTGAAGGAGCCACAGAGCAAATATCGGATTGGACGGATGAGCAAGTTGATGCCCTGATTCGGGAAACATTGGCAACAAAAACACCGCGAGATACGGCTGAAAGTGTTTCTCAAATAACCGGAATCAGCAAAAAAGAAATTTATAAAAGGGTCATTGCCAATCATGTCTAATCACAGCAAAGGTCACTTCGCGGAAAAATTGGCGTGTCTGTATCTGATGGGACACGGATGGTGGCCCGTCAAAATGAATTTTATTGTCGGTCGGGGGACAGGGGCCGGGGAAGTTGATCTGATTATGGAACGGAGGAAAACCCTTATTTTTGTTGAAGTTAAATATCGCCCGACATTTGAGCAGGCGATGGCGGCTATTACCGTTCACAATCAGGTACGGGTTGCCAGAACTTCGGCGGCTTTTTTACAACAATACCCGAAGTACCGGTCTTATCAGGTTCGGTATGATGCACTTTTGTTGTCCCCGAAAAAATGGCCGAAACACATTCCAAATGCGTGGAGTGTCCTATGAAGAAAGGAATATTGATTCTGTTCTTGTTATTGGGAGGATGTCAGTTTATCGGTGCTATTATGAATGGCGGGCATCGCCTTTATTCCATTATCGCCGATGACAGGACCAGTGCGGATGATTGGTCCGATGTACAGGTGAATTTGGCGGTCCGGGATGCTTTGGGGCAACGGAAAGCCGCTTTAATGATTGATGTAGAGGTGACCGTTTTTGAAGGGAATGTCTTGTTGACCGGCACAGTGCCAAATGGGGATGTCTTAAACGACATTATGACGGCAACCTGGTCTGTTCCCGGAGTGCGAAAGGTCTATAACTATGTGCGGGTGGATGAGGCACCAAAGATGGTTGATACGACAACCGAAGCCGCCAAAGCCGCCCAAATTAAGGCAAAATTAAGTTTGACCGCCGGAATCAATTCGGCTAACTATAAACTGGTTTTGGAAAACGGAACGGTTTATTTGATGGGCATTTGTGCCGGAGAGGCAGAATATGAACGTGTCACATCTGTTTTAAAAACAACGGATGGCGTTGATAAAATTGTTTATTTAATGCGTCAGCCGATTGAGGAGTGAGAGGGAAAAATGTTCAGCCGACTTAAAACACTTCCCGAATACATACCGATTCGTCCGGCTTTCTTGATAAAGGTAGCCGTCATATGTTTTATTATGATTTATGGGACTTGGACTTTTATTTTGAAACGGCCGGTTTATCAACGAATATATGGTATTCCGAATGTGGCCGATTTGGCAATTGTTGAACAGGATGCCTTTGTGCCAATTCCGGAACAACCGATTCAATCATTGGTTATTAACGGATATGAAATAGAAGCACAACTGATTAAGCGCTTTGAAACGACGACACGGGTGACTTATGTTGATCGATATACGAGTTTGGGCACATGGGCTCGGGCTCAGGAAGGTGCAAAACTCTATGATGCTGTTGTGCCGCAGGATTTATCTTTGGCAACCGGTTGGGTGGGGCAGCATCCGACATGCTTTGATTTTTCCCATGAATATCGCCTGGGGGAAAGTGCCCCGAACAATAAATGCGTGCGCCAGAACGAATTTGACTTGTCACAGTGGCATCGTTTTGTGTCCAATAATCATACCATTGCTGCTACGCCGACGGTTCAAAAAGGATTGGATATTTTGAAAGCCGGTGATATCGTCCGTATCAAAGGCTATTTGGTTTATTGGAATGGTACGGGTCCCCTTCGGTACCAACGGTTTGAATCGGCAATTGTTCCCAATCAGGTTTCAAAATACATTATTATGGGACAAAAAGCACAACTGTGTCGGCAGCTGTTGCTGACAGAACTGACTTTTGACGGTTATACGTTCAGGTAGATATTGATTCAGTAATGATACCGCCGCCCAAGACGCAATCGTCCCGATAGAAGACAATGGATTGTCCCCGTGTGATGGCGCGTTGCGGTTCATCAAAGGTGACCCGTATATGATTGTTCTCACCGGTAATAACCGCCGGAACCGTTTTTCCGGAAGAACGATATTTGGCTGTTACCGCGGTCGATTCGGTCGGAAAATCAATCAATCCGCCCCAAACGATATTTTCGGCCAAACACCCCGTTCCGTAGGTATCCTTGGCTGTGCCGACAATCACGCGATTATGGGAAGCATCAATATCCACAACAAACAACGGTTCGGGATAGGCAATCCCCAGGCCCTTTCGCTGTCCGATGGTGTAATTCCAAAACCCCTGATGTTGTCCCAGTATTTTACCGGTTGTCAAAACAATCGGCCCCGGCTGTGGAGATTGCCCCAATAAATCCGAATAATCCCCGGCATAGAAGTCTTGACTGTCCGCTTTTTCTGCGACGGTCAATCCCCGGGCACGAGCCATTTCACGGACCTGATCTTTGGTATAATTACCCAATGGAAAAAGGGTTGTTGCCAATTGTTGTTGTGTTAAACGATATAGGAAATAACTTTGATCTTTATGCGGATCAATCCCTTTTTTCAGGATATATCGGCCATTGTGTTTTTCAATGCGGGCATAATGACCGGTTGCAAAATAATCGAATTGGATTCCTTGTTTGCGGGCTTCTTCGGCCAACAAACCAAATTTCATCAGCGTATTACACATCACACACGGGTTAGGGGTCAGGCCGGATAAATAACTGTCCCGGAAGTATTTCAATACTGTTTTTTTATAGGGTTCGGATAGGTCTAAAATATGGGCTTCTATATCATGTTCGGCGGCCCATTTTTGAATATCGCGAATATCTTGTTTTTCGGTCGGACCATAGCAGGCATCCCCGGTGACATGTGCCGGAATATCACCATTATAAATTGACATGGACAGGCCGATAACATGATATCCCTGTTCCTTTAATAAGTGGGCTGTTAATGTTGAATCAACGCCGCCTGATAAGCCGACCGCTACCGTCTTCATACCAAAAGACCCCATACATATCCCGCATAGCCCAATAAAAAGAGAATGCCTATCGGTCTGGAAAATTGCTTTTTCAGCAAGGCAACTCCGATCAGGGCTAAGGTGGCCGCTGCCATAATCCAGACATCTAGACTCATTTTTTCCGGAACAACCACCGGCATAAATAGCGCCGTCAATCCTAAAATAAACAGAGCATTATAGATATTGCTGCCGACGACATTCCCGAATGCAACGTCATTTTGCTTATGAATGGCCGACATGATTGATGTAATTAACTCCGGTAAACTGGTTCCGACAGCGACAATGGTCAAACCGATGACCGATTCCGATATTCCCCAAGCTTTTGCCAATTCAATAGCACTGTCAACCAATAATTTTGCCCCCAGTAATGTCAAGGCAATGCCACCGATTGTTTGCAGCAAAGCCAACCACAGACGACCGGTCGGCGGCTCACTTCCGGATGATTTTTGCTGCTCTTTTCTGTCAGACAGATAGGAATAAACGACATATCCAATCAATAAACCGACTAAGACAGCCCCCATTCCAAACCCGATTCGTCCCAATAAAACAGCAACAATCAAACCGATTGTTGATAGGACTAGAAAAGAGCCATCCCGTTTAAAAGCCTTTAAATCGACCTGGACTGGTGAAATAACGGCTGCAACCCCCAATACCAGCAGGATGTTGGCAATATTACTGCCGACAACGTTTCCGACGGCGATTCCCTCTGAATTTTTAAAAACGGCTAGCAAACTGGTCACCAGTTCGGGGGTTGATGTTCCGAAACCAACCAGTGTCAAGCCGATTAAAAGCGGTGACACCCCCATCTTTCGGGCCAGTTTAACCGACCCCTCTACCAAAGCGTTTCCACCGTATATTAAACAAACAAACCCCAATATCAACCAAATATAAAGCATCCTGTTTCCTTTCGTAATGGAAAGCATTATAACCTATTTTTTTGTGTTCGGCAAGCCTCTTATTATGACAGAAATGTGACAAGAAAAATACACTATTATGACAATTTGTTATTTTGCGGGCAATTTTCTTGGAATCTGGATGACTTTTCTGTAAAAGGGCGTTGATGTTTAACAAAAAAAGGAGTTTTTTATGAAATATATAAAATTGTGGATTTGCCTGGGTGCTGTGTTTTCTTTGGCGAATATGGCACATGCTGCCGGGTATCAATTGAATGAATATTCCGCGGCAAATATGGGGCGGTCTTTCGCCGGGATGGGTGTTGTCGGTGATGACTTTTCCGCAATCGGATACAACCCCGCGGGGATGAGTATTAACAAGACAAGCGGCGCTCAGGTAGGCGCCAGTTTGGTTGCTGTTCATTCGGATTATCGGGGAACGGATGGTGCCGGTCGTTCCGGTCGGGATCACAGCTTAATTGCTCGGGTGATGCCCAGCGGTTTTGTGCAGTATAAATTAAATGATAATCTGACAGCCGGGTTGGGTGTTTATGTGCCTTTCGGCCTGGCAACGGATTATGACAATAATTGGTTCGGTTCCCGTCACGGAACACTGTCGGAAATTACCAATGTAGATATCAGCCCGGCGTTGGCTTATCGGTTTAACAAATACTTTTCTGTCGGGGCATCGATTAATGCACAAAATTCGTCGGCCCGGTTGACAAGTGCTTCTTCCGAATTAAAAGGGGATGATTGGGGTGTCGGATATACCGTCGGGATGACGATTCATCCATTGGACAATTTACGCTTTGGGTTATCCTATCGTTCCAAAATCGGACATCAGTTAAAAGGTCACGCCTTGGTTGGTGGTGCGATTTATCGGCCGATTCATGCCAAGATTACGACACCGGAAACGGCAATTTTATCCGGTGCCTGGGATATCAGTCCGCGATGGACATTGACGGGAACGGCCCGTTGGACACGTTGGAAACGATTTGATACTTTGAATTTGATCAGCCCGGCTTTTTCAATTGCGACCCGTGGCATGACAGATACCATTTCAACGGAAGAAAAATGGCGTAATACCGGTTTTTATGCTTTGGGGGTTGATTGCAAACCTAATCAAAGATGGACGTTCCGGACGGGGATTGCCTATGATATGACGGTCATTCGTTCCGAAGCACATCGTACACCGCGTATTCCGGACGGTCGGCGTTTTTGGGGATCCTTGGGGGTATCTTACACATATCAAAATATGCAGTTTGATGTGGGGTATTCTCATATTTGGGTTGTTGGCGGTCATGCCGAAGGCACCGACAGTTTGAATTTGGCCCAAGGGGCGCGTCCGAATATCAAGTATTCATCGGATGCTAATATGTTAAGTGTTGGATTCCAATATAAATTTTAATCAGATAGCGGCTCTTTTAAAAAGGGCCGTTATTTTTTTGTTGCATTTGTTTTTTGAATTGTTTATAAAACGAAGTGTCGAATTTATCTTAATAAGGAGAAATATTTTATGGTTAATAATAACACAAAAAATCGTTCAACACCCGTTGTTGAAAAAGAAGGATGTCCTTGTCAGAAAGAAGAAGGATGCTCTTGCGGTTGTGAATGTGGTTGTGGTTGCAACTGCAATTGCGGTTGTGGTAAGAATGTTTTTGAAACAATCTTAACCTGTGGAACAATCATGGTATCAGCGGCGGCTATTGCGGCGGCCATTATGTTTAAACCGGTTGCACCAGAACGGCATCATATGCCGATTATGCCGCGTGTGCGTAGTGAACAATCCATCCGGGCCTTTATTGAAAAGAATCCGAAGTTATTGATTGATACGGTTGAAAAATACTACGCCGATCAGGAAAAAGGTGAAGCTGCCGAATTTGACATCAATTCTTTGGCAACGGCGGATGCCAATTTAATTCAACAGATTATTGATGATAAAACAAACTACTCCTTGGGGAACAAGGACGGCAAGTTCGTCATTATTGAATTTTTTGACTATCAATGCGGTTGGTGTAAACGGACCAATAAAGGTCTGGAAGAAGCCATCGCTTCTCCGGAAGGAAAGAATATCCGCTGGATTCCAATTGATACACCAATTTTCGGTGCGGCCAGTGAAACTATTGCCCGCTATGTGTTAGCCGCCGGTGTACAGGGTAAATATGCCGAAATGCACAAGGCTGTCGGTGAAGATACAACGGAATTGTCTGCTGCCGGTAATCGGGTTGGGGAATTGGTTTCCAAATATATCGCCGATAACAAATTAGATGGTGAAAAACCGGAAGATCAAACTAAAATTCGTTCCTATGCGGATGAAGTTTCTCCGAAGGAATACGGTAAAGCCATGGTCAATATCGGCAAGAAGTTAAAACTGAACACCAAAAAATTGGTTGCGGATGCTGATGGGGATAAGATTAAACAAAAGTTGGCCTCAAATGAAGTATTTCGTGAAAAATTGAATATCGGTGGTGTGCCGATGGTGATTGTTGACGGTCATATCAATCCGGGTGCGTTGATTGATGATCGGTTAGCCGCTGTTGTCAAACTGTCTGCCGAAAAATAATCAATGTCGTCAGAAAAGATAAACCCCGTCCGACCGGACGGGGTTTTGTTTATTGAAATCTTATAAAGAAGATTGTTGTGTGGCCCGGGCCCGCCGATAATTTTCCAAAATAACGGCTTCCTGTTTTGCCTTGTCATCTGTATAGTTGCGGTCAAATCCGGCTTCGGCGCCTTGGGCAGCACCCTTGCCGGCAGAACCGAAAAAGTTTGTTGTAAAGTGCATACTTTTATCCCAGAAAGTGGCATTTTCCAAACCATTTGTATTGGTTCCGGCTTCATAGCCGTTGACCATACCGGTCCATGTGCCCTTGACAGCGCCGACAGTGGCGTTTTTCATTTTTCCTAAAAAAGTATATTCCTGTTGATATTCAACCGATTGTGTGACATTTGTGACCGTGTGTCCGAAAGCATCTGTTTTAATTTCGGTCCGTTCGCGCACAACGGGTTTAACCGACATACATCC
>JAFTEW010000006.1 GCA_017453485.1 Alphaproteobacteria bacterium
TAATATAATGAATAAAACTGAATACGTAGATGCTATTGCTAAATGGACAGGCTTTTCAAAGGCTGATTCTGCAAAATTTGTTTCTGCCAGCATCGAAGTGATTACAAAAGCATTAAAGAAAAATGATTCTGTTCAATTGACAGGTTTCGGCACATGGTCTGTTGCCAAACGTGCTGCCCGTAACGGTCGTAATCCGTCCACAGGCAAAACAATCAAGATTGCCGCTTCCAAAACACCGAAATTCAAAGCCGGCAAAGTTTTGAAAGATTCTTTGAAATAATTTTCTTTGTTTCAAAAGTTCCGAGCCATCGGTTTTCCGGTGGCTTTTTTCATTCCGATTCTTTAAAAAATTACTTGCATTTTATAAAAAAAAGTGATACAGATTTTGGGTAAAAAAATGTTATTTTCCACAAAGGTTGTGGTTTTTGCTTAATGTTATATAACAAAAGGAAAATTTAATAATGAGTAAATGGGTTTATACATTTGGTGACGGTAAAGCCGAAGGTAATGCAACAATGCGTAATTTACTCGGCGGTAAAGGGGCCAATCTGGCAGAAATGTCCAGCATCGGCGTTCCTGTTCCTCCGGGATTTACAATTACTACGGAAGCCTGCACCTACTACTATAAAAACAATAAGGCCTATTCCGAAGAATTAAAACAACAGGTTATGGAAGGCTTGAAAGGCGTTGAAGCCGTTATGGGTCGTAAATTCGGTGATGCCGAAAATCCGTTATTATTCTCGGTCCGTTCCGGGGCCCGCGTTTCCATGCCGGGTATGATGGATACCATTTTGAACCTGGGCTTAAACGATCAAACGGTTGAAGGTTTGGCCAAGGTATCTAACAATCCGAAGTTTGCTTACGATTCTTATCGTCGTTTTATCCAAATGTATTCCGACACGGCTATGGGTGTTGATATCCATAAATTTGAAGCTGTTTTGGATCGTGTTCGCGAAGAAAACGGTTATAAGCATGACAGCGAAATGACGGTTGAACAATTAAAAGCCGTTATCGCCGAATATAAACAAATCGGTATCGCCGAAGGGAAACCGGTTCCGCAAGATGTTTATGAACAATTATGGGGTGCCATCGGTGCCGTGTTCGGTTCCTGGATGAGTGAACGAGCCATTTTCTACCGCAAACTCAACAACATTCCGGCCGATTGGGGCACAGCTGTAAATGTCCAATCCATGGTATTCGGAAACAGTGGTGACGATTCCGCAACGGGCGTGTGCTTCTCGCGGGATGCTGCTACCGGTGAAAATTATTTCTATGGCGAATATTTGAAAAATGCCCAAGGTGAAGACGTTGTGGCCGGTATTCGGACGCCGCAACAAATTTCCAAAATCGGAAATGAACGCCGGGGTTTAAATTTACCCTGTATGGAAGAAGAATTCCCTGCTGTTTACGCAGAATTGGATGCCATTCGCCATAAATTGGAATCTCATTACAAAGATATGCAAGACATGGAATTTACCGTTCAAAACGGAAAATTGTGGATGTTGCAAACACGTAACGGAAAACGGACGGGATTGGCTGCTTTGAAAGTTGCCGTCGATATGGTTCATGAAGGCTTAATTACCAAAGAGGAAGCAGTGACCCGTGTTGAACCCGGCCATTTGGATCAATTATTACACCCGATGTTTGACAAATCTGCCAAACGTTCTCCGATCGCGACCGGTTTACCGGCTTCTCCGGGGGCTGCTGTCGGTCAAATCGTATTTTCTGCTGCTGATGCTGAAAAAGCTGCCGGCGAAGGCAAGAAAGTGGTTTTGGTTCGTGTGGAAACATCTCCGGAAGATATTGCCGGTATGCATGTATCCCAAGGTGTGTTAACAGCTCGGGGTGGTATGACATCTCATGCGGCCGTTGTGGCCCGCGGTATGGGTATTCCGTGCGTATCCGGTGTTGCCGATTTGCGCATTGATTATGCTGCCCAAACATTAACGGCCGGTGGTGTCACCTTAAAAGCCGGAGATATGATTTCCATTGACGGAACAACAGGTCAGGTAATGGCCGGTGCTTTGCCGTTGGTGAAACCGGAAATGGCCGGTGACTTCGGTGAATTTATGGGCTGGGTTGATGAAATTCGGACTCTGAAAGTTCGGGCCAATGCCGAAACACCGACAGATGCTCAAACAGCAAAAGATTTCGGTGCTGAAGGTATCGGTTTGTGCCGGACGGAACACATGTTCTTTGACCCGAGCCGTATTAACCACATGCGTGAAATGATTTTGGCCAAAGACGAAGCAGGTCGTCGTGCTGCTCTGGCAAAGTTGTTGCCGTTCCAACGGGATGACTTTGTGGCTTTGTTCTCAATCATGGACGGCATGCCGGTAACGGTTCGTTTGTTGGATCCGCCATTGCATGAATTCTTGCCGAATAAACGGGCAGAACAAGAAGCCTTGGCACAACAAATGGGTGTCACTGTGGAAGAAATTATTGCCCGGACAGCGGCTTTGCACGAAGCCAACCCGATGTTGGGTTTGCGCGGTTGCCGTTTGGCTGTCGTTTACCCTGAAATCTGCGAAATGCAGACACGGGCTATCATTGAGGCCGCTTTGATTGTGACGGCCCAAGGCAAAAAAGCCATTCCGGAAATCGAAGTGCCTTTGATTTCTTCACGGAAAGAATTGGAAATCTGCAAAAAGACTATCGACGAAACAGCCGAAAAAGTCTTTGCTGAAAAAGGACAACGTGTGGCATACACCGTCGGTACAATGATTGAGTTGCCGCGGGCCGCTTTGTTGGCTGATGAAATTGCAGAACTCGCCGACTTCTTTGAATTCGGAACAAACGACTTAACCCAAACCACTTTGGGGATGAGCCGTGATGACGCCGGTTCTTTCTTGCCGCAATATGTGGCCAAAGGAATCTACGACCGTGATCCGTTCCAATCTTTGGATGGACATGGTGTGGGTAAATTGATTGCTATGGCTTGCCAGGCTGGTAAATCCACCAATCCGAACATTTACCTGTCTATCTGCGGTGAACACGGTGGTGATGCCGATTCCATCAAGTATTTAAATCAATACTTGAACGGTGTATCATGCTCACCGTATCGTGTGCCTCTGGCTCGGTTGGCTGCGGCTCAGGCTGCGGTTGCTGCCAAGAAGTAAGCATAAAAATAAAACATCCCTGCCCTTTCCGGACAGGGGTGTTTTTTATACCCCAACTGCTCTGTGAACGAACAAGTTCTCATCACGCCGGGGTAAAAAAAATAAGCCACATTTCTGTGGCTTTTTTTTGGCGAGGCTTTGTGTGCAATTTACGAACTCATTTTTCTTTTTTTTGTTTTCTGTCTTTTGCTGTTTTAAATGCCCCTATTAAAAAGAATATCCAAAACAGCGTAGAAAATATCATATGAAGTTCGTCAGAAGAAATCATGGTTAAAACAAACAAAAGAACTGTTATTATGATTAACATAATTTTAGACATATTTTATTTCTCTTTTCATATTTATAAAAAAGCCACTTCGGCGTGTAAGTGGCTGGATGCTGAAAACTATGCTACAAGAGATAGTGCGGTATATTTTTCCGCACACGGCTTTTATTCTACCGCCATCCAACCATAAAAATGGTCATGGCAATAAAAATATCGCTTTTATCAGGCGCTTGTAGCAAATAGGCTTTCAGACCTAGCGAATGGACGCCACCCCATTCGATTGAAAGAGTATCACATAAATTCTTTAAATGCAACTTTTTTATCTGATAATTTATAAACTTGCGAAAATAGCCTGTTTTTGGATTTTGAATTTACGACCCCTAGGCGGATTGCTCGGGGTATCCCCTCGTCCTCGCTTCACTCGGACCGCCTCCAGCGTCTACTCCGCTATTGCTCCGTGAACGAACAAGTTCTCATCACGCCGAGGTAAAAAAATAAGCCACATTTCTGTGGCTTTTTTTGGCGACCCCGGCAGGATTCGAACTTGCGGCCCACAGCTTAGAAGGCTGTTGCTCTATCCAACTGAGCTACGGGGCCTGACCGCCTGCCATTATACCAATTCCGTATTAAAAGTCAAGTTGTTTTTATCACTTCATCCAGGCCCCTGCCCTGACGCAATAAGGCCTCGGCCACCATCGTTCGTTGATTATCAGGGGTATGCATAATCAAAGGCGGATATAATTTCAAAGGGGCCTTAGCATTCATGTATCCCCGCACAATAATCCGCTTGGCCGGTTCATCCGATTTAGACATGATTGGAAAAATTTCAAGCCCCCTCAACCGACCATCCAGGGCTGCTATAATTTCAGGCAAAGCCTCTGGCCGATGGATGAGGGTTAAGCTTCCTTTGGCCCGAACATGACGCAAACAAAAAGAAAGCCAGTCATATAGTGGCATCTGTTGCTGATAGGCAATCTTAACCTGCTTGCAATGTCGGCCGAACGGTTCATTATAAAATGGCGGATTGGTCACTACATGGTGGTATTGCTGACCATGTATCGGAGACGGCCGAACGGAAATATCAGCCTGAACTATCCTTAGCGCACAATGATTTCTATTAGCATTTTGACAAGCCAAATCACATAAGTCCGGCTGACACTCTATACCAGTAAAGTTTAAATTGGGAACACGAACGTTTAAACAAAGGGGAATAACTCCATTACCCATTCCGACATCTAAAACTGTTTCCCCATCCCGAACCGGTACAGAAGCTGCCAACAAAACAGAATCCGAAGTAGCTCTAAGGCCTTCGGATTCCTGTATTAAGCGGACTTGGCCACCCAAAAAATCATCAATTGTTTGCATAAATCAGGGTGTTTTTTGTGGTTCAACCGTTTCCCCGACATACCGAATATCAAAGTAGCGCAATAACGGAACAGCGATATAGATGGAAGAATATGTCCCGAATACGGTTCCCAAAACCATTGCGATTGAAAAACCACGTAATGTTTCACCGCCGACAAACAACAAAACCAACACAACAAACAATGTCGTCAAACTGGTCAAAATTGTGCGGGAAAGCGTTTCATTAATACTGCGATTTAAAATTTCATCCACAGATGTTTTCCGGAATTTCCGCAAATTTTCACGCACCCGATCATAAGTCACGATGGAGTCATTACAATCATAACCGGCCAAGGAAAGAAGACCGGCAACCACAATCATATCAAATTCCCATTGAAAAATTGAAAAGAAACCGACAACAATAATCATATCATGTGCCAAGGACAGCAAGCATCCGATGGCAAACGGCCATTCAAACCGGAACCAAATATAAACGGAAATAGCAATCAAAGCCAATATAGAGGCCAACAGACTTTTTTCCTTTAATTCATCACCGACGGTCGGGCCAACAACTTCAACCTGGCTGTATTTATACCCCTCACCCAATGTTGATTTGATCTTATCAACCGTTTGCGCCGCATTTTCCCCTTCTTTCAATTGAGCCTGAATTAGGATTGTTTTCCCCTCCGTTCCGGCCGTTTGAACGGTTGAACTATGCAAGAAACCTAATTTTTCACGCACCTGCGTTAAATCAACTCTTTGTTCGGATGTTGCCTCAATCAGGATACCGCCTTCAAAATCAATCCCGTAGTTCAACCCCTGCACACAAAAAGACGTGATTGAGGCAACCAACAAAACCGCAGATATCACATATCCGATAAAGCGTTGTTTAATAAAATCAATATGAAGTTCGCGTTTTTTAAATAAATTAAACATGGTATTTTATCCTTCTTATAAGTTAATCTTTTTTGGTTTTTTAACGGCAATCCAGGCCATTAAAATCAATTTATTCACAAAAATAGCCGCAAATAAACTGGTCGCCAAACCAAGTCCCAAAGTCACACCGAATCCCCGAACAGGACCGGAGCCGAACCAAAATAGGAATAAGGCCGCAAATAAAGTTGTTAACTGACCGTCCAAAATGGCTGAGAATGATCCTTGGAAACCGCGTTTTAAAACCTCCACCGGAACCGTTACACCGTGCATCATTTCTTCCTTCATCCGTTCCAGAATTAAGATGTTTGCATCAACGGCCATACCAATAGTTAAAGCAACCCCGGCCAATCCCGGCAGTGTCAAGGTCGCATTCAACAGACTGAGTGCTGCAAGCAGCAAAACACCGTTTGCCAGGAGGGTTAAATCTGCCACGATACCCATCCAACGATACACAAACAGCATAAAAATAAATACGGCAGCCAATCCGATTAAACAAGCGGTTGTGCCGGCCTTAATCGAATCCTCACCCAACCCCGGTCCGACGACCCGTTCTTCGGCAACCAACAAAGGGGCCGGTAATGCACCGGAGCGAAGCAACAAAGCCAAATCATTGGCGGATTGAACCGTGAAATTCCCGGTAATGATACCATTTCCGCCCGGGATTTTTGAATTGATTTGCGGCGCACTGATAACTTTACCATCCAACACGATAGCCAGGCGCCGACCTATATTTTCTTCGGTTGCCTTAGCGAACTTTTTAGCCCCCATTGATTTAAATTTAAAGGAAACCGCCGGTTCACCACTTTCACCATAACTTTGCCGGGCGTCTTCCAATTGTTCACCACCGACAACAACAGCCCGTTTCAAAACAATATAGCCCGTTTCATCGCCAGTCATCAACATCGAATCCGGTGATAATTTACCCATTTGGGCGGCCTGAGGTGTTGTATCTTCATCCACCAGGTGGAATGTCATTTTTGCTGTTTTTCCCATCAAAGCCTTAATTTCGGACGGATCTTGAACACCGGGCAATTGAATAACAATTCGATTAATCCCTTGCTTTTGAATTTGGGGTTCTTTTGTTCCTAACTCATCCACCCGACGCCGCACGATTTCAACCGATTGATCGACAGCCTGTTCTGTCATTTCAGCAACGGCTTTTTCGGTAAATTTAACCGTCAATGTAGATCCTTCCGCCACAATATCCAATCCGTTATTTTGCTTGCGAATCAGTTCCCGAGCATCCGCCAATTGCGATGCATTGACTAATTTGACCTGAATGGAATCATCAACAACGGCAATTTTTGCATAAATTTTGTCTTCTCGCAAAGCCGGACGTATCACATCGGAAAGAGCCTCCATCTGTTCCTTTAAAAGGC
Source organism: Alphaproteobacteria bacterium (assembly GCA_017453485.1). Taxonomy (GTDB): domain Bacteria; phylum Pseudomonadota; class Alphaproteobacteria; order CAAHEQ01; family UBA3637; genus CALXZG01. The sequence continues at coordinate 7,044 of JAFTEW010000006.1, forward strand.
TTTTGGTATCAACTTCCATCAACAAATAAGAGCCACCTTGTAAATCCAGACCCAAAGTGACCGGATGGAACCAACTTTTCATTTTCGGAGAAAGACGATTATAGGTTGCCTCGGGTAAGAAATTCGGGATACAGAAGAAAATCCCCAACATCAAAACAAAACAAATCGCACCGATTTTAAATTTTGAATAACCAAACATAGATAATTCCTTTCTTTATTTTTTCTTTTTATCGGATTTCGGAGATGATTCAAAAATGACCTGAGATACATAAGGACGCAAAACAGTCATCCGAACATTCGGAGCAAATTCAACAATCAAGCGATTGTCTTCTTGAACTTCTACAACGCGTCCGAGTAATCCGGAGATAATTACCTGTGTCCCCTGAATAATGGCATTTAGTTCCGCCTCATGCTGACGAATCCGTTTTTGCTGCGGACGAATTAAAAAGAAATAAACGATAGCAATAACCAAAATTAATTGCATAATCATACTGGAAAACGGAGAAACGGATTGCGTTTGGGTTGCCATTTCCGCCGTTTGAGCAAAAGCCTGTGAGATAAACATATTTTTTCCTTTCGTAAACGAATAGAATTACTATACTCATTTTATTCAAAAATGCAACTTTTTTTTGCATCTTCACCCTTAAAAAAATCGGTTGCATATTTTATAATCTTTTAGTAAACTGAATTCCGAAAGGAAACTGATTATGAAACTGTGCATTGAATACTTAAACAACTATGACAAAAATTGGGGAGAGTTAGCCTATAAGCATACGGATGATTCAGGTTTTGATCTGCGGGCGGCCATTACCGAACCAATTATATTGCATCCCGGTGAATATCGCCTGATAGATAACGGCATTAAAATTGAATTTCAGGGCCCCTTTCCCCTGTCCGATGATTTTATCTATGAAATTCAGGTTCGACCCCGTTCAGGGTTAGCCGCCAAATACGGTATTTGCGTTACGAATACCCCCGGCACCGTTGATTTTGGCTATCGTGGAGAACTAAAAACAAATTTGGTTAATTTGGGAAAAGAGGATTTTATCATTAACCCCGGCGACCGTATTGCTCAGGCTGTTGTTTGTCCGGTATTAAAAGCCGTTTTAGCAACCGTTGAAACTGTCAATACGGAAACAACCCGCGGAGCCGGCGGTTTTGGCTCTACCGGTCAAAAATAAAAAATGCTTTTTTAATGAACACCGTCACCGGTCACCAACCGGACGGGGGTTTCTGTCAGTGGAGTTGCATCGATTCGAGCATTTTCAACCGAGCGTAGTTTTCTGTTAACGGCACGGGTTCTGGTTTCCGCTTCATCCAAAACTTTATGGGCCTGTTCAATATTCTTTTTCACTTTATCTACCCAAAGGGCATACTTTTCAAATTCAGTTTTGGCTTCGTTCAAAATTTGCCAAACTTCACCGGAACGTTTTTGAATAGCCAACGTTCGAAATCCCATTTGCAGTGAGTTTAAAAAAGCCCCTAATGTGCTGGGTCCGGCCACACAAATACGATATTTACTTTGAATCTCACTTGCCAATCCCGGACGACGCATAACTTCAGCATAAAGACCTTCCGTCGGTAAAAACATTATTCCGAAATCGGTTGTTTTTGGCGGTAAAACATATTTATCGGTAATGCGTTTTGCCTCTAATTTAATTTGTTTTTCAAGGTGACGGACGGCCTCCTCTATTTGAACCGCTTCCCCACCTTCAGAGGCCTGAACCAATCGATCATAATCTTCTATCGGGAATTTGGAATCAATTGGGATTAAGACATCGCCATCAGGCAGCTTAACGGCATATTCTACAACCTCCCCTGAATTTTCCCGAATATGGGCATTTTTTATAAATTGCTCCGGAGACAACATTTGTTCCAGTAAAGTTCCCAATTGCACTTCTCCCCAAGTTCCCCGGGTCTTAACATTCGTCAAAACACGCTTTAATCCACCAACATCATTGGCCAATGTTTGCATTTCTCCCAAACCTTGATGCACTTTTTCCAACCGATCAGAAACCAACGCAAAGGATTCACCCAATCTCTTTTCCAAAGTTGTATGCAGTTTTTCGTCCACCGTAGCCCGCATTTGTTCCAATTTTTCGGCATTTTCGACCCGCAACCGATCAAACCGTTCTTCAACCGTTTTACGAATGGAATCATTAAACTGCAATAAAGATTGATTCAATTCTTGTCGTAAATCTTTGGTATCTGCATGCATCATCCGTTCCAGGCGTTCCAAATCATCGGATACTTTTGGCGAATGCCCCACCGACATCAGGCGAAGCATCATCAACAAACATAATCCCAATACAAAAAACAGTAAAATTAAAACCGCAATATCAATCATTTGTCTTTCCCATTTTATTTTGACGACGATCCGTCAATTCTGGCCGATGCGTTTGCGGATTATAAGACAAAGATAATAATCCCTGTTTAAATAATAATACTTTTTCCCCGAACACATCCCGACGCCAACCTTTCATACAAGGGGTATCATTATCCCCCCGGGCCAATTGTTGCAATTCTTCCATAGAAGCGATAATTCGAGGAGCGACATTCAATTCCGAACTGATTTGCATTAACAATAAATGATACAAATCAACCAATGTGTGTTGTGTCTGAGTTAAATGCTTCGGTTTATCCCATTCGGTCGGATAAAGTTCAACCGGGTCAGATAAAGCCTTTGCAATAACCTGCAATATCTCTTGACCGAAAACACTTTTCCCGAAGCCGTTTGATATATTTCGACAAGAATCCATCTCGGCAGCCGTTTTCGGCATTGTGACAGCCAGTTCAATTAAAGCATCATCCTTAATAATATGCTTGCGCGGACGATTTTTTTGTTTAGCGGTTCGCTCACGCCAGGCACACAACCTGGCGAAAACATGCGTCTGAATCGGACGTTTAAAGGGAACCTTCATCTTACGCCATACATCATCGTCATTGGTTTCATAAGTTGCCGGATTATTTTGAACAGCAATTTCTTCGGCAAGCCATTCCGTCCGACAATTTTCCTCCAATTGCTTCTTTAACGCCAAATAAATATCCCGCAAATAAGTCACATCATGCAACGCATAGGTCACCTGTTCTTCATTAAGCGGTCGTCGGCTCCAATCCGTAAAGCGCATGGATTTATCCAATGAGACACCTGTAATATCATGTGTCAATTGCTGATATCCTACATTGTCCCCATATCCACAGACCATCGCCGCAATTTGGGTATCAAACAAAGGGGACGGAATTTGCCCGCTTAAATGATAAAAAATTTCAACATCCTGACGGGCAGCGTGAAAAACTTTCACAACCGCTTGATTTTGCATTAAATCAAATAAAGGGGTTAAATCCAAATCCGGAGCCAATGGATCAATGCAGGCTTCCTCCTGCGGACCGGCGATTTGAATCAGGCATAACTCCGGATAATATGTTTTTTCCCGAATAAACTCGGTATCCAGCGTCACAAACGGAAAATTTGATAACCGGATACACAATTCCCACAACTTTTCTGTCGTTCTAATCATCATTTTTGATTTTTTACTCTTTTTTTTGTTGAAATGCAAGGTTTAATTCGCTAAACTATTCGCATGATTCAGTTATGGACGCCCGATATTTTAAAAATCAATGACCTGCTTTGCAATCAAATGCGCCTGGTCGGTGGGTGTGTTCGTGACTTTTTACTGGGGCAAAAGCCACAGGATATTGATATAGCCACAACTGTTTCCCCGAAAGAAGTTTTAAATTTATTACGCCAAGGACACATTCAATGCCGTCCAATTACATTGAAACACGGTGTTGTTCAGGCTGTTTTGAACGAAAAAAAGTTTGAAATTACGACCCTGCGTCGGGAATATTACATCAATAATCAGGAAAAAACGGAATTTATCACGGATTATGAAGAAGATGCCCGCCGTCGTGACTTTACCATCAACGCCTTGTATATGGATTCGAACGGCGTTATTTATGACTATTTCGGCGGACAATCAGATTTAGAGAAAAGAATCGTTCGATTTATCGGTGATCCGGCCGTTCGCATGAAAGAAGATGCTCTGCGGATACTGCGTTATATTCGGTTTTGGGCCGATTTTGGAGAAATAGAGCCGGATAAAACCGTAACGCAATTATTCCAAAATTTAAAAAACGGTTTGAAATCAATTTCATTAAATCGCAAACAAAAGGAATTAAAACGCATTTTGACTTGCCGCCGTGTTATGCCGGCATTGACCATTATGCGGGAAACAGGTATTCTGAACGAAATTGTTTCCGATTCGGATATAGATGCTTTTCATTTATTTTTACAACAAAATCCAAAAGCAAGCGATCGGGACAGATTAGCACGTTTAGGGAAATTAATTACAGAATAAAGGAGAAAAAAATATGACACAAACAACAAACGAATCCGGAAGAACAATGGTTGAAATGCTCGGCGTTTTAGCCGTCATCGGTGTTTTAACGGCCGGTGCTATTTCCAGCATTAATTTCGGGGTCCAATCCGTCCGAACAAATATGATTTTCAACCTGGTTGAAGAAACGGCTCAGGCCGTTCGGGATGTGTATTCTTTTGACAGAAATTATCACAGTGATGCTTCAAAGATGAAAGACAGACTCTGTCCTAGTGAAAACGCAAACGTATTGCCGGATAAATGCGATAAAACCGGCACACACGCATTTATTGCCACACCCTACGGAAAATTGGAAATTCAGCCGGATGCCGGCAACGGATTTAAAATTGTTGTCAACAACTTGCCACTGACCGTTTGCCAACGGCTGTTGGATCAACAATGGACAACCGTCGATACGCCTGCCGGCAACTGTGAAGGAGAAACCGGCGGCACATTGACGTTTACAACATACTAACCGTTATTTGACAATCCGGTTTTTTCGTTCATAGTATTTATTCATCAACCAGCACGTTGCGGCGGCCGTAATGGCAATCCAGCCCCACGGGTAGCCTTTTTCCGCCGGTTTTTCCCGACGTGGCGATGGTCGTTGCGATCCGGTATAAGAACCGCTTGAAGCCGTCCGGGATGTCTCTGTTTTCCGTGAATAGTCCTTCACACTGGTCTTTTCAACATACGGTCTGACATCGGCCAAATCCTTATCAGATTGATTTTGATATTTACGAACATCTTCCATTGTCAGATTTAAAGATTGACGAATAGCCCCTTCGGCGGACAGCAGTAATGCCTGATTTTCCGGGTGAGTTTCACGATACTGGGCCGTTGCCTCCATTGTCGCGGCAAAAACCGTTTTCAATTGATCCGCCGGATAATTACGGTCTTTTATAATCTTCTGGGCATTCTGGAAAATGGTTTCCTGGGCATCCTTGGCGGCTGTACCATGACCCATCTGCCATTCGGCCTGTTGTGCCACAGACCACCCGATAGACGGTCCGAACGCATGCAACGCCAGCATTTGAGCCTTGGGCAAATCCTCTTTCGGGAACGGCAGACTGTCCAATACATCCCGCACATTCATATGATAACTTAATAAATCTTGAATCACCCGATCCCGATCCGGAACACCATCCTTCCATGTTGAAGGAAGCCGCCGAATATAAAATTTTGTTTCGGCCTCACCCGGGGCAGGTGTCGGATACAGGGCGTTATTTTGCGGTGTCACGCTGCGACTGATGGCATCTGCATCCAAAATTTCCCCATACGGCCGACCGTTTTTCTTAATTTGATTGAAAATATCCCAATATTCACCCGTAAATAACTTTTTACCGGCGGCAGGATCCGGTTTCGAGCAACGAATATCCGAAAAACCCTTCCATTCCAACAAAATCGGTCGATTGCCTTTTTCGGTCAATTTTACCGCCGGTACATTCGTAGCCGTATTTGTCGTTTCTTGCTTGGCCTGAGCCACCGTTTCGGCAGGTTTTTCAGCCGTTTCTACCCGATTTGTTGTCGATATCGGTTGAGAGGCCTGTGACAGCTTTTCAGCCATCGTGTTTTTCTCAGCCGGCTTTTCGGCCGTCTGTTCTGCTTTTTGTTCAACCTCTTGTGCCGGTTTCTGGGCCGGAGCCGTTTGTGTCACACGATCCATCCGTTTTTCCGTGGAAGAAAACCGTTGTGCCACATTATTATACAGTGATGTGACCGCCAAAGCACCGGCCACAACCAAACTGCCGATGGTTCCACCCAATAGGGTCATTTGTCTGCGACGACGTGATGTCACACCTTTCAAAATTTTATCACGATTAGCCTGCAAATCCTGGCACAATGCTTCTTTTGCCTCTTGAACGGCACGCATATCAAGTGGCTTATCCGTTTTTAAAACAGCCTTTAAAGCCGCCTCGGCCGGAGATGAAATTCCATCTGGAGAACGTGCATATCGGGCCGACATAAACTCCCCGAATGTCGCTGTCGGATGATCAGCCAAATACCGGTCATCATTCCGCAACCTTAAATCCCGATTGATATTGGCTGCCTGAAATTCAATTGTCCGGGGCGTCATATTAATTGTTGTTTTAAATACATCCAAATCCATATTTTCCGTCGTGGACAAAATCAGATTCAGTATCCGATGTGCTTCCGGTTGAGCAAAAGCCTCGCCAGCCGTCTGTTCTGCATTTGAGATATCTGTAAAGTTTATGCCGCCCTTCACCAGTGTTTCATAAAACGGCCGATCACGTAAAACCTGCATTTCCGTTTGTTCATTATTTAAGGTCCTTTTACGATCAGCTTCTATCCGATCATGCTGTTCAATCAGGTGCTCCGGCGTTTCGGATATTAAATCTTCCAACCGATAACCGACAGCATCATTACCGAATAATTCTTTCAAAACCTTCATAGCAGCATCCTGACCGGCCGAATTTGTTGTATCAATACCGCGCGCTGTCAAGATCTTTGTCAGTGGAGAACGCCAATACCGGAAAAAGAAGTCACGATCGTATCCGTCTTTTGATTCCTCGAATCCGACAGAGGCAAAAAAACGCTTAGGTTTAGCACCATAACTTTCGTCATAGTCTGACCGAATCTCCTTATATTCTTCGGCCAACCGGTTCGTCAATTGATCATTGTCGGAAATCATTTGCCCGATCGTTAATGATGACACCTGAGCAATCACAAACGGATATGGTTTTCTTACAGAATCACGTATATCCCAACGGCCATGTGTATCAAAAATCCCGGACAGAACCTCACCCGCCCGATCACTGTCTTCCAATTTTTTTTGAATTTCATCGGCCGTGCCAGTTATTCCTAAGTATTCGGCTAACGTTTTTCTTTGTTCCGCATCCGTAAATGTCATCATGATATAACCTCCTATCCAAACATTATAAGATTATTATAGCATATTTTCAAAAGTTGTCAAATTTTCAGCCTTCCCCTACCCCTTTAAACGGCTGATTTCACGTGTTTTGGCATAAAATGACCGTTGTCGTTTCGGGTCAATATCCAAGCCGATATCCGTTACTTTTCCATCCTCCATCCGGCGAACAACCAATTCCACCGTATCCAAAGATAGCCGATCACCAACCTCTATATCCGTCAATTCATCTTGCATAAAGGCCGCAATTGTCATAGGCAACAAATGCCTGGGGACCCGAATACCGTATAAATCGGATAAATGACCAAATGTTGTTTCCGGACCAATGGGAAAATCACCAAAGATATCTCGACTATCTTGGAAAGTTTCGATTTCCCCGTTCCCATACAGATGATCCAACAGGAAGCGACGGCTGTTAGACGGCAAGAACACATAAACCTTGTCCCCACTTTTCAAACGCCGCAGAGCACTCCCCGAAAAATAAGCAATCCCGTTACGCACGACCAAACTGGGGACAGCCCAGCGAGGAATCTTATCACCCAAAACGGCAGGACTGTTCTCCGTCAGTTGATACATCATCAGGGAACTATCAATTAAACCGGGTAAATCAACCGACGCCATGGAAGCATCCGGCCCCGAAGACGGCACAATCACATGACATAAACGAGCCGCCGTCGGAATCAGAAATCCTTGCAGAGAAAGGCTGAGCAAAACCATAATAAAGATAATATTGAAAAAGGCATCTGCAAACGGCAATTCATATACCACAGGCATTAAAGCCAATAAAATAGATGTTGCCCCGCGAAGTCCCACAAAGGAAATAAAATTCTTTTCCGAGGCCGCGTATGTCTTAAAAAAGGATAAAATACCCCATATCATGGCCGGACGCGCAATACACATCAGTAAAAAGCCCAATAATAACGCCGGTTTCCAATATAGTTGTAATCCGGAAACAGAAACAAATAATCCCAGACATGTAAACATAGTTATTTGCGACAACCAGGTAATGGTTTGTTGAAAACGGGAAATATGTGAATGAGCCTGAATTTGACTGTTTCCTGATAAAAGACCAGCAATATAAACCGCCAAAAAGCCAGAACCACCCAGCATATTTGTCACAGAAAATCCCAATAAGACCATCCCCATAACAAAAATCGGATAAAGGGCACTTTCTAATTTAACATGATTGACGCAAAACTGGATAGCCCGTCCTAATAGAAATCCCATACCGCCGCCAACCAAAATTTGGGCTAAAAACATGGTTGCCAGTGCTCCGTAAGAAGCAACTTCACGGGCAGCCTGATGTTGAATCAAAGTGATACAGGAAATCGTCAAAAAGATAGCCATCGGATCATTGGCGCCGGATTCAACCTCCAAAGTTGCCTTTACCTTTTCGCGCAATTTGATGCCTTGGGATCGCAGCAAAAAGAAAACGGCGGCCGAATCGGTGGAACTGATGGTGGCGGACAATAAAAAACCGGCAACCCACCCTGTTTTTAACACGTATCGGACAAACGGCGTCATAAAGGCTGCCGTTGCCACAACGCCGACAGTCGCTAAAATAATTGCCGGACGACTGGCCAAGCGATAATTTTTCATTTCCGTCTGAAAGCCGCTGTCAAACAAAATCAGTGCCAAGGCCAACGAGCCGATAAAAAAACAAATTTTCGGACGCCGCAGTGTTTCTAATAATTCAAAACCGCCACTGCCGGCCAGTAATCCGACGCATAAAAAGATAAGGATTAAGGGAACCCCTACCCGTAAAGACACCAGACTGGTCAAAATGGAAATACACAGCAGGGCCGCAAAAATCAGAATCGGCAAATTGATAAAATCCATCAGGAATGATTCTCCTCGGATTGATGATGGGATCTTCGTTTCAAAGACGTCAATTTATAGCTGACGGCAGCCGTATCCCGACCGGATTTAGCCAGCCGATTATACATTCGTTCAATTTCTTTGTCCAAATAGGCTTTTTCAATTTCATTTTCTAATCTTTGACGACCATCGGTTAGGCTGCTGTTCATGACCCGATCTTTATCATCCAAAATCCAAGCCACCGGTTTATCGGAAAATTTGACTTTTTGTTCAATAATATACGGCAATTCATGGATAATTTGTTCAACAACCCGGCGGGCATCCTTCCGGTTCATTTTACGATTGTAATAACGCCCGATCATTTCAAAAGCAATACCGGCTTCTAAACTGTCATCCACGACAATGAAAGGCATCGGGTCAGAAAATCCTTTTAAATTAACCTCTTTTAAATACTCCAACAGATGATGAAAAAAGCCGTCAATATTATAAAGGACAAAAGGCTTAAAATTCAAAAAGCCGTCTTGCATTGCCACACAATCGTATGCCAGCTCATCCAACGTCCCGACACCGCCTGGCGTAAAAATCACAAAATCGGCATCCAGCAATTGTTGCTTGCGCTCTTCCAGGGTATGGGCCACAATAATATCAGACACCTGGGATAGAACTTCATCACTTTTGTAAAGGGCTAGATATTCTTTCGTGGTGACAGCATGAATTGGCGTCGCTTTTTCATGATTTTTATCTTTGGCCCATGTATCCAAAACCCCCTTAGCAACGGCACCCATAATGCCTTTGGATGACAGACCGAAATCCAAACGATAATGATGGCGCCCGATTTCCTGTCCCAACCGAAAAGCTTCTTCCTCGTAAATCTTTGACCGGCCGGATCGGGAACCGCCGGCGACAAATACACGGGTTGTTCCCTGCTCGTTTTGGGTTAAAAAAGCCGAAGCAACCTTGCCCGGACGGGATGTTTTTTTTCTGTGTTTAACCTGTTCCCGTTCAGATAATCCGGCTCCGCGAGACGAAAAAAATGATTTTAATGTTTTCATGGACGCCCCCTTTATCTCTATCGCCTACACTAGAACACATTTTTGAAAAAAATGCTAGTATTTAATAAAAAAAAATGTTATATAATCTGCAATTCACTTATTTTTATGGGGGTTTTTATGAAAAAATTAGCACTTTCAGTCGCTGTTATCGCTGTTTTAAGCGGACTCGGATACTATGGCTACATGGCTTATCGTCTGGGAAAAATGCCGACATGGACCGATTTAAAAAGCGGAACCGGTGTTGCCGTATCACAAGCTGTCCCGGCCATACCACCACAGGTTGTCGATGTCGTTACGGTCAACAACCAACAAATAACACCCGAAGCCAGTTTTGTCGCTAAAATCGAATCACCGGATAAAGTCGGTTTACGGGCACGGGTGACAGGTTTTTTACAGGAAAAATTATTTAACGAAGGGGATATTGTGCAAAAAGGGCAGCCCTTATTCGTTATTGAGCCGGTTAATTTTGAAGCACAAGTTCGTCAGGCCGAAGCAAACCTGGCCAAAGCGGAAGCCGCTTCGGTCAACGCCAACGCCCAATATGAACGCACACAAACCCTGTTCAAAACAAAGGATGTATCGGCTGCCAAATTGGATGAAGCCAGAGCGGCCAAAGATTCGGCCGTTGCTACCGTTTCCCAGATGAAAGCAGCCCTGGATTTGGCCAAGAAAGATTTGGAATACACAACTATTGTTGCCCCGATGGACGGCAAAATCGGAGAAAAGACTTTCTCGGTCGGGGAATTGATCGGCCCCGGTTCCGGCGTATTGGCCGAAATTGTTTCAATCAATCCGATGGATGCCGTCTTTTCCATCAGTGAAAATCAATTGTTGACCTTACAAGAATTGTTCGGCGGAGAGAAAGATATTGCGGCATATTTCATCACTTCAAATGGAAAAACATATCCCTATCCCGGCCGAATTGATTTTGTGGATGTCACCTTGGATGAAGCGATGAATACCCTTAAAATAAAAGCCTCTTTCCCCAATCCCGAGCATCATCTAATTTCCGGACAATATGGTCGTGTGTTGTTAAGGGGTGCTCAACCAATTGAAAAAATCGTTATTCCAATGAAGGCCGTTCAACGGGACTTAACGGCGGCTTATGTCTATTTGATTGATGCTGAAAATAAAATCGTCAAGCAAGAGGTTAAAACCGGTTTGGAATTACCGAATTTTGATGTTGTCATTGAGGATGGTCTGACGGGTGGCGAACGCGTTGTCGTCGCCGGATTTCAAAAAATTGCCCCGGGTATGACAGTAACCCCGAATGAAGTAAAATAGGGAGAAAATTTTATGATAGCGGATTCTTTTATTAAACGTCCCCGGTTGGCAACGGTTATTTCTTTGGTTATCGTAATGGCCGGTATCTTGGTATTCAGTTCCATGCCCGTGGAACAGTATCCAAACGTTGTGCCACCGTCGGTTGTTGTTCAAGCCGTTTACCCCGGTGCCAGTGCTGATGTGGTTGAAGAATCCGTGGCTCAACAAATTGAAGCCGCCGTCAACGGTGTGGAACATATGTTATATATGAATTCAACCAGTTCTGATGACGGTTCCTATAATCTGACCGTGACTTTTGCCATCGGGACAAATCCGGATATTGCTGCCGTTAATGTCCAAAATCGATTAAAAACAGTTGAATCCCTATTACCCGAAGAAGTTGTCCACATGGGCATTACCGTAAAATCCCGTATGGCTTCTATGTTGCAGGTTTACACCATTGCTTCCGATAATCCCGCACATACGGCGGCCTATCTGACTAATTATGCTCTTATTAATGTCAAAGACGAAATCAGTCGGGTCAACGGTGTTGGGGAAGTGTTCGTCTTTTCTACCCAAAATTACAGTATGCGTGTTTGGCTGAATAATGATAAATTAAAAAGCCTGAAATTGACGACAGGAGATGTAATTGCCGCTATCAAGAGTCAAAACTTGCAAGCTTCTTTGGGACGTATCGGAGCCATGCCGACCACGGATGATCAGCAATTTCAATTCTCTTTAACAACAAACGGGCGATTATCCACTCCGGAAGAATTTGGAGATATTGTTATCCGCGCCAATGCGGATGGCTCGTTCTTGTTGTTAAAGGATATTGCCCGGATTGAGTTGGGTGTTAAGTCCGAAGCCATGGAAACCAGTTATAACGGAAAGCCGGCAGTCGGTTTTGCCGTTTTCCAATCGCCCGGGTCCAATGCCATGGATGTTGCCAAAGCCGTGACGGCTAAAATGGCGCATCTAAAAAAGAAAATGCCGACTGATTTTAAGGTTGATACCTTATTTGATACAGCATCCTTTGTTCAGGCATCATTATCCGAAATCGGACAGACGATTTGGGAAGCTTTCTTACTGATTGTGTTAATTACTTACTTGTTTTTGGGAACAATGCGGGCAACCATCATCCCGACACTGGCCATCCCCGTATCGTTAATCGGGGCCTTTATCGGAATGGGATTATTCGGTGTGACCGCCAATACGATTTCTTTACTGGCTTTGGTTTTAGCCATCGGGGTTGTTGTTGATGATGCCATTGTGGTTGTTGAAGATGTTGAAGCCGTTATGAGCGAAAATCCGGATCTGAAACCGGCTGATGCCGTTAAAAAATCAATGGATCGTATTACGGCACCGATTATCGCCATTACGATGGTATTATTGGCCGTGTTTGTTCCGGTTGCTTTTACACCGGGTATTTCGGGCATTTTATATCGTCAATTCGCCATTGCTATCGCGGCGGCCATGGTGATTTCCGGAATCAATTCTTTGACATTAAGTCCGGCAGTCGCGACCATTATTATGCGCCCAAATCAAAAACCGTTCCGCATTGTGCAGTGGTTTATGAAAGGAATCGATAAGGTTCGTGACGGTTATGCCGGAACGGTTAAGCATTTATTATTCTTTTCAAAACTGATTTTAATCGTAATGGCTCTGTTCGGTTTGGGATCTTATTGGTTAATGAAACATACCCCAAGCGGTTTTTTGCCGGCAGAAGATCAGGGAGCCTTTATGATGGAAGTTCAACTGCCTTCCGGCACATCATGGAATCGCACGCATGAAGTGATGGAAGTCGTTGCCGAACGGGTCAAAGCCATTCCGGAAATTAACGCCTATATGATGATTACCGGATACGGTATGATGTCCGGTGTGCAATCAGCCAATAACGGATTCTTTGTCTTGCATCTAAAACCCTATGCTGAACGCACCGGGAAAGGGCAAGATGTCAACAGTATTATTCAACGGCTATATCTGTCAACGATGGATATTAAAGAAGCCCGCATTTTGCCTTTTAATATGCCGGCCATTATGGGGGTCAGTATGTCATCCGATTTTGAATATATGCTACAAAGCACGGAGGGGGCCAGCCCAGAGGAATTAATGAATGTGGCAAATACTGTTATCGCAGCCGCAAAAGAAGATCCCAGACTGCAACGGGTAATGACATTCTATACCGTCGATTCGCCGCGGGTTAAACTATCCGTTGACAGAAAGAAAGCTTATGCTTTGGGGGTTTCAATCGCCGATATCTTTTCAACCATGCAGACCATGTTGGGTGGAACATACGTGAACGACTTTAATCTGTTCGGTCGAGTTTGGGAAGTTAATGTGCAGGGCGATGTCATGGAACGACGCACATTGGATGATATTTTCAAAATTAATATCCGAAACAATAAAGGAGAAATGGTGCCGCTAAAATCACTTGTCACCGTGGAACGCACCATCGGAGCACAATTCATTCAACGCTATAACAATTATCGGGCCATTAAGATTAACGGTTCCCCGGCAGCCGGAATGGGAAGTGGAACCGCTATGCAGGCGATGGAAGAAATTTCCGCAAAAGTTTTGCCGGCCGGATATCAATATGAATGGACAGGGATGGCTTTACAGGAACAAGCCGCCGGAAACACCATTATTTTATTATTCGGTATGGCCTTCTTGTTTGCTTATCTGTTCTTGGTGGCTTTGTATGAAAGTTGGATTTTACCGGTCTCTGTGATGATTTCCATTATCGTCGGGTTTACGGGGGCTATCGGATTGTTATTTATACGCAATATCACAAATGACCTGTATGCCCAGGCCGGATTGATTGTTCTGATTGCATTGGCAGCGAAAAACGCTATTTTGCTGGTTGAATTTTCAAAAGATCAACACGAAAAAGAACATGTCCCTGTTCGCGAAGCAGCCGTTAATGGTGCTCGTATGCGGTTCCGTGCCATTATGATGACGGCCTTTTCATCTCTGATGGGCTTCCTACCGTTGGTATTTGCAACCGGCGCCGGAGCCATGGCACGGCAAGCCATCGGGACTTCCATTTTCGGCGGATTGGCAGCCGCTTCCTTTATCGGGATTTTCTTTGTACCGTTATTGTACGTCTTTTTCCAAGAGATGGTGGAATTCTTTTGGCATAAAAAAGATTAACTGAAAATACACAATTTAATACCGTTCCTGTCCGTGGCGCAACGCATTGATTTTATAATCCAGTTCCCTGATACGCAAAGCGCACCAATCTTTCCCTTTTGAGGCGATCAGATGTGCTCCGGTGCGTAGGCGGGAACGTTCCAATTCATAGCGCATCAAACGGGCGGTAATCAGTCGAGTTTCAATCTCTTCCCAAGTGACAGGATCGCCGGGAATAACAATTATCTCTTGTGAATGTTTTTTTGATTTGATGGCCA
>JAFTEW010000042.1 GCA_017453485.1 Alphaproteobacteria bacterium
GGACAAGGCTTTTGTATCCGATAAAACCGTCGTATTTTCATCCTCCGTCACCTGAACAGAAATATTTTCACCATCCCGTTTAACCGATAGAAATTGACGTTTGGGTGTTAAATTTCGTCCTTCTTTATCCGTTAACCGATTGACAAAAGTGCGTTTAAAAATGGAATCCTTTTGGGTGGTAATAAATTGAATTTCCTCGGTGACCTGTATTGTTTCAGAATCCAACACCTGAATATAGGAAACCCAATCTGTTGTATGATCAATAAAGGAAGCCTGACGGACATGGGAAAATGGTGTTTTGATTTCCAATTCGATATCGTTTTGCATCAAATTCGGTGGCGGCAAATTGACTTCCGTTCTTACCGGTTTTTCCCCGTCATCTTCACCTTTTTCAATAAGGATAACCGGTTGACCGCTGAATACCTGCCGTGTTTCGGAGCCTGTCAAATCCGCTCGATTCTTACCGGCTAAAACATTATCAATTTGGGCAAAGCCGAGGCACGGGCAAAAAAAGAAAAGAATAAACAGAATATACTTCATAGCCGTGTTTCCTTTTCATCCGCAAGACAGGCTTCGTAAATCGGACACCGTTCGCAATGTGGTTTTCTGGCCGTGCAAACATACCGACCGTGCAAAACCAAAGCCAACGCCACATCCGCTTTAAAATCCGGCGGCACTAACTTTTGTAATTTTGATTCAATTTCCGGCGGATTTTTCCCCGTGCAAATTTTCAACCGATGACAGAGCCGAAACACATGCGTATCCACCCCAATAAAGGGGGCATGATCCACAATATTCAAAAACACGTTAGCCGTTTTACGCCCGACACCCGGCAATGTAATCAGGGTATCAAAATCATGCGGAACCTGACCGTTATATTTTTCCAATAAAACTTGTGCCAACAGAACAATATGGTGTGTTTTGTTGTTAAAGTAATTAATGGATTTGGTATAGGCTTTCATCCCCGCTTCCCCCAGGGCAACAACTTGCTTTGGCGTATCAGCCACAGGGAACAACTTTTCTGTTATTTTATTGACGGTTTTATCCGTACTTTGAGCCGATAAAATAATCGCCATCAACAATGCAAACGGATTAGTCCAATTTAACTCACATCGCGGTTCGGGATAAGCTTGTTTTAAAGCCTGCCAAAAAGTTGAACGTTCGGTTGCCGTCATTAAACGGGGCATTTATTTTTTCCTTTCAATGATATAGGCCAAGACTTCACGTAATATATCGGCTTTTTCCCCAAAAGGTATCAAAGATTCAATCCCCTGCGCATACAAGTGCTTTACCAATTCTTTGGCCTTATCCAAGCCCAAAATGGAAACAAAAGTGGACTTATGTGATTTTACGTCTTTTCCCAATGTTTTACCGACCAACTGTATATCCCCTTCCACATCCAGGATATCATCGGTAATTTGGAACATCAATCCCAGAACTTTGGCATAGGCCTTTAATGCCGATAAAACAGTTTCATCCGAACCGGCCGCAATTGCCGGTGCGATACATGAAAATTCCAATAAAGCACCCGTCTTACAGGTCTGCATATATTCAATTTCATCCAGATTCAACGTTTGTGTTTCGCCGATAATATCCAACATTTCGCCACGAATCATTTTTCCGCAACCATCGGCCAATGCCTGAACTAATTTTGACCGAATTTCGGCATTGTCCGATGTTTCCGGATCGGATAAAACCGCAAAGGATTTCGTCAATAACCCATCCCCTGCCATGATAGCCGTTGCTTCATCAAATTGAACATGATTGGTCGGCTTACCCCGGCGCAATGTATCATTATCAATCGCCGGTAAATCATCATGAATCAATGAAAAGGTATGCAACATTTCAATCGCCACACCGATGCGCAATGCCGTTTTTTGCGAAATTCCCAACAATTCCCCGATTGTCATAACCAAAAACGGACGCAAAGCCTTCCCTGTTCCGATAACGGAATAACGCATGGCCTCCACAACCCGAGAATCACGCGTTTCCGGCACAACTAATATCCGTTCCAGTTCGGCATTGACTTGTTGCCGAACTTCTTTCATTCTATCCTGTAATGTCATGAGTAAAATCTTCCTTCCCCGAAATAGTGCCGTCTTTACCGATAACCAATTTATCAATCGTGGATTGGGCGGCCGCTAATTTATCGGCACAAAACCGCTTTAACCGAACACCGCGATCGTAAACGGCAACGGCTTCATCCAATTTTATTTTACCACTTTCCAGTTGGCGAACAACCGTTTCCAACTCTTCCATAGCTTCCTCAAATGTCATCTGTTCTATTTCTTTTGGCATTTTTTATGTCCTTTATGACAGCAATTTTCTGAATGAGATTCGCAACATTCCCCCCGTTTATGATGGTGTCCGCAACAACAGTGGTGTTCGTGCACTTCTGCCATCACTTCTTTATGGCGTTTTTCTCGTTCATCGGGGGTTTCCTTATGGTGGGTACGAGCTTTAATTTCCTGTTCCCGATCGGTTATACGCCGCATTAAATCCCAAATACCTTCCCGGGCGGAAAAAGCGGATTGGACCTTAACAATATCGGTTTCCAAGGCCTCTATTTTATCCAATTCGGCCATGATTTTATCCTGTAATTCAAAAGCCTTTTTTGACAGGATTTGCATTTCTTCCCACAGCAACTTTTTATTTTGGCTCTGTTCAACTAATTTCGTTAATTTTTGAATAGACTGATTTAAACTGTCCGACATCTTGTTCTCCTTTATTCGGGTATCATACCAACCTTGTTCAAAAAATACAATCTTTTTTTATTTTCCGCCACAAAAAAGTTGATTTTTTGTTTTTTTAAGTTTACGATACCTTCAAACAGGTTGAGGATAAAAAATGAGAAAACTACTGATTTTAATTTGTTTGTTGGCAACCCCTGCTCTGGCGGAATTGGATCCATTTTCCGTTTATACCGCCAAGGCTCCGGACGGATGCATTGACACCCCGACAACCAAGGGAGAGTTGACTTTACCGGAGCTGGTCCAAATCGGTATTTGTAATAACCCGAAACTCAACCGCAGTTATATGTCTGTTAAGGCTTCCGAAGCCGCACTGGGTCAGGCCAAATCATCCTATCTGCCAACCGTGACGGGGACAGGTGCTATTCGGCAAAATCATGAAAAAGTCCAAGGAAACGGATCTCGTAATAATTACCCCGTATCCGGCAATATTGCTTTATCTTGGTTGGTTTATGATTTCGGCGGGCGTTCGGCCAAAACAGAACAGATGCGTGCCTATTTAGACTCGGCCGAATTCACACACAATGCGAACTTGCACGATACGGTTTTGGAAATTAACCAGGCCTATTTTGATCTTCTGAGTGCCCAGGAAGTGTTAAAAAGTATGCAGGAAAGCGAAAAAACATTTAAAAAATCGTATGAAGAATCCAGAAAGCGGTTTGAACTGGGTCTTGTTTCTGCCAGTGATAAATTACTGGCCAAAACCAGTTATGAACAATCCCGTTTAAACGTGGTTCAGGCTGACAATACTTTAAAAAAAGCACAGGGAAATTTGGCGGTCTTATTAAACCTGTCGCCCGATACGGCCTTAAAGGTCACAACCCCACCGAAGGATCGGGATATCACCAAACTGGAAACGGATGAAACCGTTCAGGAGATGATGGAAACGGCTTTGTCTTTACGTCCGGAACTTCAAAGTCAAAAAAGCCAAATGACAGCGGCCGAGCGGGAAATTGCTATTCTTGAAGCCGGTGATTTACCTTCTATTTCTGCCAGTGCCAACGCCGGTTGGGGGGACAGTTGGAAAAAACATAATCCCTATACAGTGGATACATCCGTGGGGCTTTCTCTTTCCATCCCCTTATTTACGGGATTTGAAGATACCTATAATGCGGCTCGTGCCAAATATCAGTATCGCCAGGCGGCTCTGTCCGTTTTGGAGACACAAGATTCAGTTCGTAAAGATGTTTGGAACAGTTATCAGGATTATATGACGGCAACCGAGGCATATCGAATTAGTAAAACCATGCGGGAAAGTGCCAAGGAAAATGAACGGGTTGCCTTTGCTTCTTATCAAATCGGGAAAGGCAGTATTTTGGAATTATTGACGGCCGGTTCCCAACTGGCATCGGCTCGGCAACAGGTTATTGTTGCCTTTTACAGCGTTTTGACAAGTAAAGCGAATTTATATCGCGCTATCGGGAGGTTTTAAAATGGGCAAGAAAATTTGGATTACCGCGGGTATTTTAATCGTTTTGGGCGGATTGGGAACTTATTACTTTCATACTCGTGGCAATGATACATTAAAGTCGGATAATTTTGAAACGGTCGCCGTGGCCAAGGGGAATATTAAGCAAGTCGTTACGGCCACCGGGAAAATTCAACCCATCAACACCATTTCTGTCGGGACACAGGTTTCCGGCATTGTCGAAACCGTCTTGGCCGATTATAATGATGAGGTTGTAGAAGGACAATTGCTGGCCCAGTTGGATACTTCGGTTTTGGTGGAGAACAGAAATGATGCCAAAGCACGCTTGGATTTAGCCAATGCCAAACAGAAAATTGCCAAATTAAATTATGATCGAATTGAAAAATTATACAAGGACAAGTTAATCGCCAAGGCCTCATTAGAGGAAGCCGAAATTGATCTGGCAACGGCAGATGCCAATGTTTTAACGGCACAGGCCGACTTTAACAAAGCCGAACGAAATTACGGTTATGCCCAAATTACGTCCCCGGTTTCCGGCACTATTATTTCCAAGGAAATTGAACAGGGGCAGACGGTAGCTGCCAGCCTTCAAACACCGACTCTATTTACAGTAGCTGAAGATCTGTCCAAAATGCAGATTGAGGCCAATATTGCCGAAGCCGATATCGGTTCAATCAAACCGGATATGCCGGTCACTTTTACGGTTGATGCTTATCCGGCCGATACTTTCCGGGGTGAAGTTCGCCAAATTCGTTTATCCCCGACGGAAGAATCAAACGTGGTCATGTATACCGTTGTGATTGAGGTTGACAATGAATCACGCAAATTGTTGCCCGGAATGACGGCATTTGTCAGCTTGGTAATCGAAGAACGGGATGACGTTTTGCGCATTCCGGCGACGGCGTTACAGTATAAACCGAATGCCTTGGTGCGCCAATTTATTCCCAAAGGGAAAATTGAATTAAAACCGACCGAAGCCATGGTTTATCGCTTTGATAAAAATCGTGTTGTTCCCGTCGTTTTTGAAAAGGGTCTGGCAGATACGTCTTGGGTGGAAGTTTTATCCGGTTTAAAAGAAGGGGATCGTGTTATCACGGAATATATCACCCGTGGGGGGCGCAAACGCTGATGAGCGATTCAAAGACAAAACCCGTCATTGAAATTGAAGATGTCTGTAAGACCTATTATATGGCCGGCGGGATGAGTCAATCTGTTCTGAAACACGTATCCTTTTCGGTCAATCCCGGCGAATTTGTCGCCATTATGGGACATTCCGGCTCCGGTAAATCAACTTTGATGAACATCTTGGGATGTTTGGACCGACCGACCAGCGGCGTTTATAAATTGGACGGAACAGCCGTTTCCGAAAAAAATGATGCCGAGTTGGCCCACATTCGCGGCCGGGAAATCGGCTTTGTGTTTCAAAATTTTAATTTGCTGATGAAACGAACGATTGCGGATAATGTGTCTTTGCCCCTTATCTATCAGGGAGTTAATGAAAAAGACCGCTATGAACGGGCAATTCAAATGCTACATAAGGTCCAATTGGACGGCTATCAAGACCGTCTGCCGACCCAAATTTCGGGGGGGATGCAACAACGGGTCGCGATTGCCCGGGCTCTGATCAATAATCCCAAAATCATATTTGCCGATGAACCGACGGGTAATTTGGACAGTATTACCTCCGATGAAATTATGAATCTGTTCACCGATTTAAATAAGCAGGGCATTACCATCGTATTGGTCACCCATGAAGACGATGTGGCCGATTATGCCAAACGCATGATTAAAATCGGAGACGGAAAAAAGGTGTATGATGGCCTGCGTTCGGCCTATACCGGGGAGGATAAAGAATGCTAGGTCAAATCTTACGCGAAGCCTGGATATCTATTACCGCCTATAAAATGCGGACATTTTTGACAATGCTCGGCATTATGATCGGTGTAGCAGCCGTTGTTTTGATGGTTGCAGCCGGTCAAACCGTTCAAAATGAAATTACAAAAACTTTTGATTCGATGGGCACAAACCTGATTATTATCGGCCCCGGTGAAACCGTCAGTGGTGGTGTTCGCGGTGGGCGGGGACGTCCCAGCGTCAGTTTTGACGATGTGGAATCACTTCGGGAACTTAAAGATGTTGAAACATCCTCTTACATCGTTAATACAGCCGTTCAGGCCGTTTACGGTTCCAATAACTATGGTGTCAGCGTTGCCGGCACAACACCGGAATACCTGAATATTGGAAACTGGGAAATCGATCAGGGTATCATGTTTACAGACCGGGATTTAAGATCCGGCAAACCCTATGCCGTTATCGGTCAGACCATTGTCAATGAATTGTTCGGATTACAGGATCCCATCGGGAAAACTCTGCGATTAAAAGGCAAGCCCTTTACCGTTATCGGCACTTTAAAAGAAAAAGGGGACGGCCTGATGGGGGATGATCAGGATAACATTATTTTAATGCCGGCAACCACTTTACGTCAACGGTTAAAAGGGTCAAATCGTCCGCAATACAGTGATATAGCCTTTGTTAAAGTGACGGAAGAAAACAAAATGGAATCCGTGGCCAATCGGATTGAATATCAACTGCGGGCACGGCATCGGCTAAAAGACGGAGTTCAAAATGACTTTACCGTTCGCCTCATGACGGATATGGTTGAAAAAGTGCGGAGCGTCGGTTTTTACCTGTCACTATTACTGGCTGCCATCGCATCTATTTCATTGGTTGTCGGCAGTATCGGTATCATGAATATGATGTTGGTTTCCGTGACCGAGCGCACCCGTGAAATCGGAACCCGAAAAGCCCTGGGAGCGCCTAATCGCTGGATTATGTTTCAATTTTTGGCTGAATCCATTCTAATTTCCTTCATCGGCAGTTTTGTAGGCATGATTATCGGGGTTGTTCTATCCCAAATCGGCGGACAGATTTTGGATAAGGAAGTGCCGATTTCCGTCTGGTCGGTTGTAATTTCCATTTCCGTAGCCGTCGTTGTCGGGGTAGTTTCCGGTTTAATGCCGGCGATTAAAGCCATGAAACTGGATCCCATAGAAGCATTAAGGTATCAATAAAAGGAGTGTCATTATGTCACCAAAGATAAACCAATTTTTTCGAACATTAAAGCGTATTTTAAAAATTAAAGAAAAACAGGTTCCTGAAAATCAGGATGATTTAGGGGCTTATCCGTTGCGAATGCAGATCGGAGCCATTCCGGAAAGACGATATTTACGGACGGCCCGGCTATTGGCTGTCATGGCTTTTTTAAACTTAGCAGCCCTTATTGGCCTGGCCGGCTGGTTTGCCTACAATGCCGTCCGGATTGACGTATCCATCGCCAACCGCCGCGCCATCAATCTGTATGCCATTGATCCCGAATATAAAGTCATTCGTTCAGCCGAAGCCAATGAAACCAGTATTCCGGCGCTGTCTTTGGTCATGGAAAAGGCTATCCGAAATTATATTACGGCCCGATACAGTATCAATCTGGATCCGCAAAAGCAAGAAAAGAACTGGGGGCCTCAAAGTGTGGTTGCCCTTTATACCGAGCCGGAAAAATTAAAACAGTTTAATGAAAATGAGGTCGGTGGTTTATTGGCATCGGCTCGCCGAAAGGGAGCCAATAAAGAGGTTCACATTTACTCTCTCCGGCAAACACCGGCCGGTTTGTGGGAAGCCCTGATTGATGTATTCGACATGTTGCCGCGAGATTCTTTTGATCCGATTTGTGATTGTTTTGATAACTCTCCGGAATGTATTACCTGTAAGGAAGAAAACGGTTTGGGTCAGCAACGGTTTCGGGTTTTTGTGCGGGCCGGCTTTTGGGGACAAGTCAGCCTCTTAAATCCGATGGGCATTCAGGTGGACGGTATTTATCTTATTCCGCAACAGATTCATCCGAATGATCAATTTTGGAATATACCACCTTTGTTGAAACCGACTTTGTAAAGACAAAACAACCCTTCATAAAAGTGCGAAAAAAGACTTGACACCAACACGATTTTACGCTATAAGAGTGATGCTTTATCTTGGGGCGTTGGCAGAGTGGTAATGCAGCGGATTGCTAATCCGTCATCCTGTTAAAGGGATGCAGAGGTTCGAGTCCTCTACGCCCCGCCAAGAAAAAACGTTGTCGGAGTGGCCTTTTATAGGCAGATAAGTGAACAAAATCGATATATAATTGTCAATAATGATTGTGATTAAATTTGCGCAATCATTGCATTTTGCATCTGCATAAAACTGCTGATAACATTTTCATAATATACCGTGACGGATTTTGGCACTTTTAAAACAGTTGGTGTAAAATTCCAAATAAAACGCACCCCGCATTGAACAGCATAATCCGTCACTTCTTGGGCAACCTGTGGCGGAACGGTTAAAATAATGTTTTTCACGTTTACCCGAGAAATCAGGTTTGATAATTTATCCAAAGAAATAATTTTTTGACCCCCTATTTCCTGCCCTATTTTATGGGAATCATTATCAAACAAGGCCAGGATATCTATGCCATAATCCTTAAAATCGGCATAGTTCACCAAAGCCGTCCCCAAACGACCGGCACCGATAATAAAGACCTTTTTCCTTTCAGAAAATCCGAGTTTATTTTCAATGCTTTTTTTTAAATCCAAAACCAGATAGCCTTGTTTTTTATGCCCAAGGACCCCGCATAATGCGATGTCCTTGCGCACCAAAGAATCATCCAAATCAAGTAAAGCCGCAATTTCAGAACTTGAAATAAAGGGGCGATCCACAACTGTATATTTCAACAAACAATGATACAGTGTCAACCTGTTGATCACCTTGTTTGAAACGTCCGGCATTCCTAATATTTTCCCTCAAAAGCATCCAGGTAGATTTGCTTGATATCACTCATTAACGGGTAAACCGGATTGGCACCGGTGCATTGGTCGTCGTAGGCCAGTCGTACCAATTTATCCAAATTGTCTTTAAAGGTCTTTTCATCAACACCCCACTCCCGAATAGATTTCGGAATACCGATAGCAGCCTTTAATTCAGCAACAGCTTTAATCAGCAATTCAACCCGCTCATCATCCGTTGAGTTTTCATTCCCCAAATATAGCGTATGGGCAATTTGGGCATAGCGTTTTTTGGCTTCCGGTGACATATATTGCGGGAAAGCCGCCTGCTTTTTCGGGCAATCCGTCGCGTTAAAGCGAATAATTTGACAAATCAACAAAGCATTGGCAATTCCATGCGGAATGTTATACATGGCTCCCAATTTATGTGCCATTGAGTGACACAGTCCCAAAAATGCATTTGCAAAGGCCATCCCCGCAATCGTTGCCGCATTATGCATTTTTTCGCGGGCCAGTGGATCGGCGGCACCGTCTTTATATGACCGGGGCAAGTATCGGAAAATTTGTTTAATGGCTTCCAATGCCAATGAATTTGTGTAATTTGTTGCCATACAGGAAACATAGGCTTCCAGCGCATGCACGAGTGCATCAATACCACCGGCCGCCGTCAGGCCCTTGGGCATACCATCCACAAAATTAGCATCAATAATGGCCATTTTCGGGGTCAAGGCGTAATCGGCAATCGCGTATTTCACATGGGTCGCATCATCCGTAATAATGGAAAACGGCGTGACTTCCGAACCGGTTCCCGATGTTGTCGGAATACAGACCAAATCCGCTTTTTTACCCAATTCCGGGATAGCACAAATCCGCTTTCTGATATCCATAAACCGCATGGAAATATCTTCAAAGTTCGTATCCGGTTGTTCATACATCAGCCAAATAATCTTACCGACATCCATGGGTGATCCGCCACCCAAAGCCACAATCAAATCCGGTTGATAGGTGTTCACCATTGTCAAAGCCTGTCTGGCCGTGGATAATGTCGGATCCGGCTTCACATCAAAGAAAATTTGATAGTCAATGTCCATTTCTTCAAACGTGTCCGTAATAGTGCGCACAGCACCACTGTCAAACAAAAATCTGTCCGTAATAATGAACGCCCGTTTTTTGCCTTCAAATTCACGTAATGCCAAATCGGTGGAACCACGCTTAAAATAAATTTTCGGGGGAACTCTGAACCACAACATATTTTCTCTCCTTTCTGCAACCGTTTTATAATTTAATAGATGTTTCACACCAACATTTTCGCTGACGGAATTACCGCCCCAAGACCCGCATCCTAAGGTCAATGACGGTTCCAAACGGAAATTATATAAATCACCGATACCGCCTTGGGAAGCCGGACTGTTAATTAAGATACGTCCCGTTGGCATTTTTTGTGCATAAAAATCAATACGGTCCTGAACACGTTCATCCGTATAAAGAACCGAAGTATGACCCAATCCGCCCAATGCAATCAAGGCATAAGCGATATCGGTTGCTTCCTCAAAATTCTTGGCATGATACATCGTCAAAATCGGGGACAATTTTTCATGGGCATACGGATTATCATTGCTATATGAAGTCTGCTCCACCAATAAAATTTTAGTCTCTTCCGGAACCTTAAAACCGGCCAATTCAGCAATCTTATAAGCCGGCTGACCAACAATGGCGGCATTGACGCCCTTTGGCGTTAAGATAATCGCAGACAGTTTTTTTATTTCTTGTTTATTAAGCAGGTATGCCCCCCGATAAACAAATTCTTTTTTAACATCCTCATAAACACTGTCCACAACAATGACAGATTGTTCGGAAGCACAAATCATCCCGTTATCAAAAGTTTTAGACATTAGGATAGAAGAAACCGCCATCCGAATATTGGCTGTTTCATCAATAATAGCCGGAGTATTACCAGATCCGACCCCCAGCGCCGGTTTACCGCTGGAATAAGCAGCCTTAACCATTCCCGGGCCACCGGTTGCCAATATACCCTGAATCTTCGGATGTGTCATCAAGGCATTTGACAATTCAATCGTCGGATCCTCAATCCAGCCGATAATGTCTTTCGGTGCACCGGCTTTGACTGCCGCATCCAACACAACTTTTGCAGCCGCAATAGTCGATTTTTTTGCCCGCGGATGCGGTGAAAAAACGATACCGTTCCGTGTTTTTAAACAAATCAGCGATTTAAAAATGGCCGTTGATGTCGGATTCGTTGTCGGAACAATGCCGGCCAAAACACCCAACGGGGCCGCCACAATTTTAATTCCGTTGGCCTTATCACGCTTAATAATACCACAAGTTTTGACACCTTTATGTTTGTTATAAATATATTCCGAAGCAAAATGGTTTTTGATGATTTTATCTTCCAAAACGCCCATACCGGTTTCTTGAACCGCCAATTCTGCCAAATCAATTCGCATCTTATTGGCTGCCGTTGCCGCTGCTTTGAAAATAGCATCTACTTTTTCTTCGGAATATGTTGCAAACTGATTTTGCGCCACATGGACCCGATCCAAAAGTTTATCTAAATCCGCTATTGTTTTCACACCGCTCATTCTAAATTTTCCTTTCTGTTTCTGATAATTAACTTTTATTTTCGTAACCTGTCTTAAATCACTTTTAAAGCATTTAGGCCAATATCACCGACACCGCAACTATCCGAATATATTGTCCTGATTATTCTTTATTTTATGTTGACAACCGTATCCTCCAATACGGGTTTATGATTTTTTTCCACACATCATGCACACTGTCCGTTTCAATATTGATAACTGTCATTTTATTTTCTTATTGTGATTTTTTTCACATAATACTGACAAAAAACGGCATTGTCAAGACAAAAACAGAATAAATTTCAGACATAAAGCAGATAACGGCACATAGACTTAAATCAGGCTATTCAACCGTATTCCGCCGTATCTCTTTCAATTTTTCGATACAGGCCGCCACATTATCAAACGGCAGTTTTGCAATTTCTTCGTCCGGCAAATTCCACCATTTCAGATCCAATAATTGCTCAATGATTTCCGGGGGAAAACGATATCGAATAACCCGCGCCGGCACACCACCCACGATGGCGTAAGGCGGCACATCCTTTGTCACGACAGCATTGGAACCAACAACGGCACCATCTCCAATGGTCACTCCGTCTTGAACAATGACATCCGTTCCTATCCAAACATCATTACCGATCAAAACGGGGCGTGCCCGCAAAAAAGGATAGACCCGTTGCTCAGAGGATATTTTTAATTCGGGCTCATACTGAAAAGAATTGGATGAAAGCCAATTTGTCGGGTGCTGACCGGGCCCCAAATCCACATTCGCCCCGATAGAGCAGAAATGACCGATTTTTGTTTCAACACTTTCACATCGGAAATTCGGACCGATATAGGAATGACGTCCCAGGGAAATCGATTCTTTTTTTAAACAAAACTTAAATCCACAGATACGGACAATCGTATATCCGACTTTCTGTTTTTTTGAATACAATTCTCGCAATAATGACATATAACTTCCTTCTTTTCCACACGACATAAGGCAATTCGGATAATTATACACAATGAACACACAAATGCAAATTATCCTTCAAAAGGATTTTCCGTTTTCCCCAAAAAGCAAACAATTAATATCAGGGATAATTTGGTGCGGTTAAGAAGACTCGAACTTCCACGGGTTGCCCCACAAGCACCTCAAGCTTGAGCGTCTACCAATTCCGCCATAACCGCAAGAGCGGACGGATTATAGCAAATTTTTTTGTATTTTGCAACCCGTTTTTAAATGTTTTATGCTCTGGTGATTATTATCTGCGACAACTATGCCAAAATTAACGCAAAAGAAAACACCGCCGAAATGGCGGTGTTCCCCGATAAAAAGCTTATTCTTCGGTTTCAGCCGGCATATTATCTTTATCTTCGGTAATACGGGCTTTTTTGCCGAACAGATTCCGCAGGTAGTACAATTTGCTCCGACGGACTTTACCTTTACGCATCACTTCAATAGAAGCGACATTCGGAGAATACAGCGGGAATACACGTTCCACACCTTCACCGAAAGAAATTTTACGCACTGTGAAAGACGAATTTACCCCATTGTTGGAACGGGCAATGCACACACCTTCATAAGCCTGTAAACGTTCGCCTTTATCTTCCACAATTTTATACATGACCTTAACGGTATCACCGGCCTTAAATTCCGGGATTTTTTTATTCAGTTTGGCCATTTGTTCTTTTTCTAATTCTTGAATAATATCCATTTTGTTTTCCTTTCTTATTGTTGATTTGCCAGATATTTAGTCCACAAGTCTGGTCTTCTTGTTTTGGTTAAAATTCGGGATTGCTCCAAACGCCATTGGCGAATATTGGCATGATGCCCTGATGTCAAGACCTCAGGCACCGTCATTCCCTGCCAATCTTGCGGCTTAGTATATTGGGGATATTCCAATAAACCATCCGTAAAACTTTCCTCAGCAGCCGATTCGGCATTTCCCATAACCGACGGGATCAACCTTATCATTGCATCCAGCATAGTTATCAGGGCCGGTTCCCCACCCGACAAGATAAAGTCACCGATACTGATTTCCTGAATGTGCCATTTTTCCAATACACGTTCGTCAACGCCTTCAAACCGTCCGCAAAGGAATGTCATCTCTTGATTATCCGTCGCCCAAGTTTTGGCTGTATCCTGATTGAACACATAACCGCGCGGGGACAAATAATACAGGGGACCTTTTGTATATGTAGCCATCAGAGCCGCATCGACAATATCCGGTTTCATAACCATCCCGGCGCCACCCCCAAAGGGCGTATCATCAACAGATTTATAATGGTCTGTTGCAAAATCACGAATATTGACGATATTCAAAACCACTTTACCGTCAGCCAATGCTTTACCGGCCAGGGAATATCCCAAAGAACCCGGGAACATTTCCGGATAGAGCGTCAAGATGTTAATCTTCATGCGTGACCTCCATCCCATCCGGCACAACGATATCCATCTCATGTGCGGATACATCAACCCGGGGGAAAGTTGCCTTTGAAAAATCAAAAGTAAATACCCGCCCCTTTACGGTTTTAATATCCAAGACATCACCGGCACCATAGTTTTGAACCGACAACACCGTTCCAAACGGCTTTCCGTTTTCCAAAACCTTCATCCCAACTAAATCACAATAATAAAATCCGTCTTTTTGCGGCGGCAATTGATCACGATTAATGTAGAGATTCAGGCCTTTTATCTGTTCGGCCGTCGTCCGATCGGTAATTCCCTTAATTGAAGCCAGCACAAAATCACCTTTCCGGCTTTGAACAGTGACTTCAAATATTTGATGACCATCCTTGTCCGATAACGGGCCAAATCGGCCGATATCCGCCGGATCAGATAAATACGGGCGAATTTTAACAGCCCCCTTTATTCCGTGGACATTGACAATTTGACCGATACAGACTTTGGACATATCAGGCTATCCTTTCCTATTCGGCAGAAGCCAGCGTTTCGGCCGGTGCGGCAGCCGCAGCGGCTTCGGCTTCAGCAGCCTTACGAGCTTCCTCGGCAGCGGCAGCTTTTTCGGCAGCTTCTTTCATCCGTTCCTGAGCCTTAGCTTTCGGAGCAGATTTCTTCGGTGTTTCCCGAATGGCCGGCGCATCACAGATACCGACACGAGCAAATAATTTTTGCACTTTTTCAGTCGGTTGAGCCCCATTGGATAACCACTTTTTAGCGGCTTCTACATCCACACGCAGTGATTCGGCATGATCCTTCGGAAGCAACGGATTATAAAAGCCGATGGCTTCAATAAACCGACCGTCGCGAGAAAACCGTTGGTCTGCGACAACAATTTTGTGAAACGGACGCTTTTTGGCACCGCCACGACTTAAACGAATACGAACTGACATATTTTATTTTTTCCTTTCTTTTCTGTTAGTTCAGGTTAAAACGGAGGGAACCCTCCGCCATTCATAAACGGGTTATTACCCCCCAAGGCACCACCCATCTTTTTCATCAAAGACATCATACCCAAGGGCCCCATTTTTTTGAATTTCTTCATGACTTCCGCCATTTGTTCATATTGTTTCAATAATCGATTAACATCGTTTACCGAAACACCGGCACCATTGGCAATCCGCTGTTTGCGGGCAGCCTTTAACACATCGGGATTCCGACGTTCATACGGTGTCATCGACAAGATAATGGCCTCTTGCCGTTTAATAATTTTATTATCAATATTGGCTGAATCTATTTGGGCGGAAAATTTACTGAAACCCGGAATCATTTTCATGACGCCCTTAATATCCCCCATATTATTGATTTGACGCATTTGGGACAGCAAATCATTCAAATCAAATCGACCGGACATCATCCGTTCGGCCACACGACTGGCTTCTTCTTGATTCACTTTTTCAATGGCCGTTTCAACCAAACCAACCACATCACCCATCCCCAATATGCGACCGGCGATGCGCTTGGCATCAAACAACTCCAAAGCATCGTTTTTTTCCCCGACGCCTAAAAATTGGACAGGCACCCCCGTGACAGCCCGCATAGATAAGGCTGCTCCACCCCGAGAATCTCCGTCAATTCGGGTCAAAATCGTTCCTGTGACCCCGATTTTATCCTTAAAAGCCTGTGCAATTTGAACAGCATCCTGCCCCATCAGCGCATCGGCAACCAATAAAATTTCGACCGGCTTTGTCAAATCCCGAATCGTGGCCACTTCTGTCATCATGGTTTCATCAATATGGAGCCGCCCTGCCGTATCCAAAATCAGCACATCCGCCAGAGTCTCTTTTGCTTCTTTTAACGCCCGTTTGGTAATTTGTATCGGATTTTCATTCATCACAATCGGTAAAACCGTCAATCCGTTAGCCGATCCCAATTCGGATAATTGTTCTTGGGCCGCCGGCCGATAAGTATCAAGACTGGCCAACAACACTTTTTTACCTTCTTTTTGCAGGCGTTTAGCCAACTTGGCCGAGGATGTCGTTTTACCAGATCCCTGTAATCCCACCATCAAAATCACATTTTGATGATGCGGGACCAGGGCCAAAGGTTTGGATTCCCCCAACAACTCAACCAAAGCATCATTGACGATTTTGACAACCATTTGTGCCGGAGAGACCGATTTGATAATCTGTTCCCCGATGGCTTTTTCACGAACGGAAGAAATAAAATTTTTAATAATGGGGAGTGCTACATCCGCTTCAATTAAGGCAATTTTGATTTCCCGCATTGTTTCATCAACGGCGGCTTCGGTTAAAATACCCCGACGGGTTAACCTATCAAAAACGGCATTCAATTTGTCGGCCAAGCCTGCGAACATCTTTTTTCCTCATCAAAGCCCAAATAAACTAATTGCACCAATGGATGCACCCGCACCGATTGATGTATCTCCGTAGAGACTAAAAAAAATTAGTCATATTGGAAACAGCGAGTATTATAATTGATTTAGAATGCTTTGTCAAGCGTTATTTACATTTTTGAAAATATTCTCTAAAAAAAGAGAATACATCATTAAATAAGTGTTTACAAAAATAAAAAAGTGTGTTTAACTGAAAGTTAGGGAGTATGAAATCGGGGATACCCTGTCACCCATATTATTATTCAAGGAGAAAAAAACATGAAATTCAAATACGCATTATTGGTCGCTACCATGCTGACGCTGCCCACAACCGTCTGGGCCGTCACCGGAAAAACGGAGACACAATCCTGGGCCGCCTTAACACACGATACAAACGTCAGCGGCGGAGATGATTCCGTTGTCGTTTGTACGGGGGACGGTAATTGCCAGGGATACGCTAAACTAATCAAAGATGCGTATGGCGATACAAATGAAATCGGGGAAGTGGAAGCAGCAAAAAATAATAGGGCAAATAAAATAGCAAAGGCAAAAGCAGATCAGAATGCCGCTATTCGTCAGGCTCGGAAAGAACAAAAAGAAACAGAGGCCGCCGCCAAGAAACAACGCCAAGAGGCTGAAAAACAAGCCAAAGCAGAAGCAGATGCTGCTAAAAAGGTCGCCGCGGAAGAAAAAAATGCCGCTATCAAAGCCGCAAACGAGGAATTACAATCAGCCAAAGATGAAGCTCAGGCTCAAAAAGCGGCCGCCATCGCCCAAGCCAACGAGAAATATGAACAGGCAAAAGAAGCCGCGCAAGAGAAATTGAATACCCAAATTGATCAGGCAAATAGTGATTATGCGGCTCGTGCTCAAGAGATTGAAAAAAATAAAGAAAGTGCCTTAGCAGATGCAGAAGCCAAACGAGACATTTCAATGGCAGCCGCCGATGCGTTAGAATTGGCTGGAAATCCGGAAGCAGCTGCTCAAATGCGGGCCCAGGCAGAACGGGATTATAACAATGACGTAAAAGCGGCAAACCAATTAGCCAAAGCAGAAACAGCGGCCGCAGCACGGGATGCAAAAGATGCTATCTCAGCCGCCAAAGCAGAAGCCAAGGACACAATTGCTGCTGCATCCAGAGAGGCAAAAAGTGAAATTGATGCCGCCCGTGCAACGGCAAATGCCGAAATTGCCGCCGCAAATGATACTGCTGCCGCAAAAATTACGGAAGCGCAGGAAGCTGCAAATAAAAAAATCTTTGATGCAACTTCTGCGGCGGATACCAAAATCGCAGATGCTAAAAAAGCGGAAGAACAAAGGGCTATGGATGCCGTAGATAAAGCCGATCGGATAGTTGCGACCGCCGAAAACAAGAGGGATGAAGATTGGATTAAGGCTGGTAAGGAAGGTGATGATGCTGTCTTTCATGCCACTTTTAATGAATGGTGGAACCAAAAAGAGGCCGCCAAGAAAAAAGCGACAGCAGACGGCAAAGAATGGACAGAATCTGATGATGTTGCCTGGGAAGCCAAGTTCAAGGAACAACGAAAGAAAAACTTAGGATACTAAAACAGAAGCAAAAAAGCAAATGACAACGGAAAATTGAGTAATCCGTTCTCATCTCCCCCCTTGTTCGGAACGGGCAAGGGGATCTTTTTTATTAACCATTTTATTATTGCCAACAGCAACATCAAAATCAGAGATGGTTTATGACAAGAAAATACTTGACTTTTGAAATAAAATCGTGTATATAGGTTCCGTCATTCCATCAGGGATGGCGTAGTTCACATGCGGGGAAAGCGCTTATCACGGGGAAAAATCCCGGGAAAACAACGCTTCCGGTGTTGGTGAAGGTTCATCAATGCTCTGCCCCGCAGACGTTATAACCGGAAAAAGAAAGGATAAAAAAATGACTCTTCCGACTATTTCTATGCGTCAATTGATTGAGGCCGGTGTTCATTTTGGACACAATGCCAGACGTTGGAACCCGAAAATGGGGCAATATATTTATGGCACACGTGAAGGAGTTCACGTTATGGATTTGACTCAAACCGTTCCGATGATGTATCGGGCATTAGAAGCCATCCGTGACGTAGCTGCCAAGGGTGGAAAAGTTTTGTTCGTCGGAACAAAACCGCAGGCTCAGGAAGCCGTAGAAGCTGCTGCCAAACGGTGCGGACAATTTTATGTCAACCATCGTTGGTTGGGTGGTATGCTGACCAACTGGAAAACTATTTCTTCCAGCATTAAACGTTTGAAAGAAATCGATTCCAAAATCGAAAAAGGCGAATTGAACGGTTTCACCAAGAAAGAAAAACTGAACATGGAACGTGAACGTGAAAAACTGTTTGCCTCTCTGGGCGGTATCCAAGATATGAACGGTCGCCCGGACATTATCTTTGTGATTGACGTTCCCAAGGAAGAATTAGCCATCGCAGAAGCCAAAAAATTGGGAATCCCGGTTGTGGCTATTTGCGATTCAAATGCCAATCCGGACGGAATTACCTATCCGATTCCGGGAAATGATGATGCTTTACGGGCAATTAACCTGTATTGCGACCTCGTTTCCGGTGCTGTTCTGGATGGCATTCAGGCCGAATTAAAGGCGGCCGGTGTTGATGTCGGTGCTGCAGCGGAAGTTGCTGCCGAAGTCTCAGAGGTCAAAGCCGAATAATGAAAAACGGGGTGGAGAGCGCTTTTTCACCCCGTCAATCATGTTTTAGGGAGGTTGTAATGTCTTCGGATGCGCAGGCCATACTGACACAAAATGTGGAACAAATCACTAATTTTACAATGACGGAAAATCAGTGGTCAGCTGACTTTTTCCTTGATAAGAAGCAAGTGTTCCACGTTCTATCTGACCCAAGCGGTTATTTATATCAACCCGATCCGAATGCAAATCAGATACCCGACCTGAAACAGATTCATTGGAAAATACAAAAGAGGGGCTTTGGGGGCTGTGGGTGCGGTTTTGATACAGAGGTTCAAGTAATTGGCTCATCATCCCAAAAGGAAGCATACGAACAGATCTTAACCCCAACAGTACGGCATTATGACTATTGGGTTCCCTATCCGGAATACAACTATGTTCCGATGTTGTTATGGGCATTTCGTGTTAACCATGCCTGGAACCAGTCATTGAAATATACCCGTCTAAAAAATCAGGCTGACCACAACTTAGCCGATGTATTAACCCTTCAAAAAGCAACTTATCAATTAGAACGAAATTAAAAAGGAGAAAATAAAATGGCAGAAATTAAAGCAAGTTTAGTTAAAGAGTTACGGGAAAAAACCGGTGCAGGCATGATGGAATGCAAAAAAGCATTGTCCGAAACAAACGGTGATTTGGAAGCCGCTATTGACTTCCTGCGTAAAAAAGGTATGTCCGTTGCCGAAAAGAAAGCCGGACGGATTGCCAATCAGGGATTGGTCAGTGTGGTTGTTGACGGCAAACAAGGAGCCGTTGTAGAACTCAATTCCGAAACGGACTTTGTGGCTAAAAATGCTGACTTCCAAAAATTCCTGGATCAGGTGACGACAGTCGCTTTGGCCAAGAAAGGCGATTTGGAAGCTGTTAAATCATCCGATTTAAACGGTCAAACCGTTGCTGATGCGCTGACGGCTCTGATTGCCACAATCGGAGAAAATATGAATTTACGGCGCTGTGCTTATGTGTCCGTTAATAATGGTGTCGTTGTTCCGTATATCCATACTGCTATGGTTCCGGGTATGGGTAAAATCGGTGTATTGGTTGCCTTGGAAAGCACCGGTGATACGGCTGCTTTAACAGAGGCCGGCAAAAAAATTGCCATGCATGTGGCCGCCGCCAATCCACGCTTTTTGACTGTTGCTGATGTTGATGCGGCGACCATTGAGCATGAAAAAGGAATCTATGCTGAACAAGCCAAAAATTCCGGTAAGCCGGAAGCCATTATTGCAAAAATGGTAGAAGGTCGGATGCGGAAATTCTATGAAGAAGTTGTTCTGACGGAACAGGCTTTCATCATGGATCCCGATAAAAAGATCAAAGATGTTGTGGCCGATATTGCTAAAACGGTCGGGGCAGATGTAAAATTATCCGCTTTTGTGCGCTTTGGTTTAGGCGAAGGAATTGAAAAGAAAGAAGAAGACTTTGCTGCCGAAGTGGCCAAACAAATGCAAGGTTAATAACACCTGATACAACATTCCCCCGTGCGCATTGCACGGGGGTTTATATTTAGATATAGAATTTTATCAGCCGAAACAGGGGACGTTTTTCCCCTACATAACGCCGCCGGTTGCGGGATTAAACCTCAGGAATAGCGTCTTCCAATCGTTGTAATGATCGGCATATTTTTCGGCCAAAATCTTAAAAGGGGATTTTGTTTCATCCCGGTCGCAAATCCAGACGGCCCGTTTGGCGCTTTCGGCAACAGATTTTCGAATAGGGTCTGTCGGTGTATTTAAAATTTTAGCATCCCGAACCGAACCGTCTTTATTCACCCAAACCCGTATTTCAACAATCATATCATCAATATCTTTCTTGCCGGCATCCAAGTTCCAGCACCCGGATAACCGACTGGCAATTAAATCCCGTTCCGAAATTGTCAGAATTTGCGATAAACTGCCGTCTGTCCCGTTTTCAATACCATCTGTGACTTGAAGCGCATCCGGCTCAGGCGATTGTGTTTGAATCGGTGCTGATTTTTTAATCTTTTCCACCGATGTCAACAGACTTTTTAATCGATCGGTTGTATTGGCTTTTTCTGTCGATTTAGGGGCAGGCACAGGCATCGGTTTCGGTTTAAGTTTTTCCTTTTTGGATTCAGCAGGCTTTTTAGGGGAAACAACCGGGACGGCATTCTTGGGCTCCGGCTGTGGGATAGGCTTCGGTGCCGGCGGTTCCGGCTTTTTAGACTGAACCCGTGTTGGCATCACTTTGGTAGATTGAGCCGAAGGTACATTAGCCTGTTTTACCTTTTTTGTCGGCGTTTTTTTGGGAGGCAGATTGGTTTTATCGGCAACTTGAACTTTACTTAAATCAATCATTAAAACAGCCGGCTGCGGCGGTGTATTATCAAACTTGGCAAAAGAAAAATCCATAGCCAGCAAGGTCAAAATAGCCCCATGTAAAACCGCCGATGATATAAAAGCCCGCCGTGACATTTACTTTTTTGAACCCGCTTTCATTGTTTGGGCATCCGTCTTTAACCCGACCTGAGTATAACCGGCCGCCCGCAGTAAGGCCATCACTTCAATAACCTGACCATAGGAAGAATCCCTGTCACCGCTGATAATCATTTGAATTTTCGGATTCTCGGATACAATAGCCGACACCTTTTCGGTCAGGTTTGATAAAGCGATTTCATCGCTACCGATATAAATTTTTCCTTTGGCATCCACGCTGATATCCAATGTTTTATCCTGTCCTTCAATTTGTTTTCCATCACCTTTGGGCAAATTCAAAGGAATACCACTGGTCAAAAGAGGGGCCGTTATCATAAAAATTGCCAACAAAGATGTCATAATATCAATTAAAGGGGTCAAATTGACTTCGGCTTTTATTTTTGTGCGCCGGTGTGATCGAATCATCTAGTCCTCCGCCGATTCAGCCTGACGTGATAAAATAGCACTTAACTCACCGGCAAATGTTTCCATTCGTTGTGCCAACCGTTCAATATCATTCGTCAATTTATTATAGGCAATCACGGCCGGAATGGCGGCAATTAAACCAACGGCCGTCGTAAATAAAGCTTCGGCTACCCCCGGTGCAACTGCGGCGATATTCGTGCTTTGTGTGGCACCAATGGCATTAAACGCATCCATAATACCCCAAACGGTTCCAAACAATCCCAGCAAGGGAGCCACCGAACCGGTCGATGCCAAAAAGGTCATCCGTGTTTCCATTTTATCAACCTGTTTATCAATGGCAATTTGCATCACTTTATCAATCCGCTCGGACAGTTTAATAGTTGCTTTTTTACTCTTATGTTCGGACGTGGAACGGCGCCATTCCTGAATAGCTGCCGTAAAGATAACAGCCAATGGATTTTTGGTATTCTTGGCATAGGTTGTATAAAGACTATCTAACGAACCGCCCGACCAAAATTTTGTTTCAAATTCTTTCATGGCAGAACGAATTTTTTTAAACAGACGAACTTTGTCAAAAATAATGGTCCAACACCAAACGGATGTGAACAGCAGTCCCAAAATTAAAACCTTCATAAATAAATCGGAATCCATGAACATACCATACATGGATAATGATTGATGTAAACTTTGTGGTTCCATTTTATTCTCCTTTCATCTCTTGTTCAAAAATTTGTTTCAACATTGCCGGCAAACGAGTCGGTCGTAGCGTATTTTTATCAACAAAAACCAATTGCAGTTTCAAACGCACGTTTATCTGATTGTCAACGGATATAGTTTGTTCAAGCAAGGTGCTGGCGCTTTTAATTTCAACAACCCGGACATCAATTGACAAGATATCATCCAATTTTGCCGGTGCAATAAAGTCCATCTCAATATGGCGTAAAACCATAACCACACCGGAATCCATAATTTCCCGATTGGTGTGTCCCATGGTGTGCAACCACTCTGTTCTGGCCCGTTCGGCATACTCTAAATAACGGGAGTGATAGACAATTCCTTCGGCATCCACATCCTGAAAACACATTCTTAATTGCCAGGTAAAGGACATCTTATACCTCCCCCAATAAATCCGGTTGTTGCGACAAGGCCGGAGCGCTTAATCCCAAGTGTTTAAACCCGGCCGCCGATAACATTCGTCCGCGCGGTGTGCGCATCACCAGTCCTAATTGCATCAGATAAGGCTCAATCACTTCCTCTATCGTGTCACGTTCTTCGGACAGGGCTGCCGAAAGCGTATCTGCCCCGACAGGACCGCCGGCATATTTTTCCGCAATACAACGCAAATAACGCCGGTCCATTGCATCCAAGCCGGACTTATCCACATCCAAACGTGTTAAAGCCTTATCCGCCAAAGCAGCATCCACCGCCATATCGCCGGCAAAATCGCGTACCCGACGAAGCAATCGCCCCGCCACCCGCGGTGTTCCCCGTGACCGTTTGGCAATTTCATGGGCTCCGTCTTCCGTCATGTTCATGTTCAACAGATTTGCCCCCCGCTTCACAATACGCATCAAATCATCCGTCGTATAGAATTCTAACCGCATCGGAATACCAAACCTGTCGCGCAGCGGTGTAGATAACAACCCCGATCGTGTTGTTGCCCCCACCAGTGTAAAGGGCGGAATATCAATACGCACCGATCGTGCTGCCGGCCCTTCCCCGATAATAATATCCAATTGGAAATCCTCCATAGCGGAATAAAGGACCTCTTCCACCGTCGGATTCAAGCGATGAATTTCATCGATAAACAAAACATCCCGCGGTTCCAAATTAGTCAGAATAGCAGCCAAATCACCGGCCTTGGAAATCATCGGTCCGGCCGTCGGCCGAAATCCGACACCCAATTCTTTGGAAATAATTTGGGCCAGAGTCGTTTTTCCCAATCCCGGCGGGCCGAATAACAATGTGTGATCCAATGCATCCCCACGCTTTTTGGCAGCCTCAATAAAAACGCGCAGATTTTCGCATAAACTTTTTTGTCCGACAAAATCATCCAGCGTCTGGGGACGAAGGCCGGTATATAATTCCTCATCACCGGCAATTTTTTGGGGCGTAATAATTCTATTTTCAACCATCTATACAGCTCCTTTTCCGATTTCACGCAAGGACAAGCGGATAGCATCCGAAACAGACGCTTCCGGATTTTGACGCATAACGGCCGAAACGGCAAGCCCCGCCTCTGTCCGTGAATATCCCAGATTCGTCAAAGCCGATACAGCCTCGGCCATTACGGAAACATTTTGTCCACCCGTGGTTTCCGAAAGATTCATCGCTTCATTAACACCCAAGTTCCCCAATTTTCCCTTTAATTCCGTCACAATACGAACACCGAGTTTCGGACCAACCCCGCTGGCACGGGTAAAAGCCTTGCTGTCACCGGTCATAACGGCCATCTGAATATCCGATGGGGATAAAGCCGATAAAATAGCCAATGCCACTTTGGCCCCGACCCCCTGAACCGTGCTTAAATATCCAAACATTTGCTGTTCGGTTGCATCGGCAAAACCGATTAAGTGGATGTGATCTTCCCGCACCTGCGTTTCTATCATCAGGGACATATTCCCCCCGCGCGGCGGTAATTTCCCGATTGTTTTGGCCGAACAAAAGACCCGATAGCCGACACCGTTCACATCCAAGATAATAAAGCCTTCTGCCACTGAATCCAACACGCCTGTTAATTTTGCAATCATTTAGACACCTCTGCCTGGCATCATAACTCAACCGGGCACAAAAATCAAATTATTTATTGCTTTTTTTGATGCTTTCTGATACGATATGGAAAACAAAAGGATAAGCCATGTCAAATGAAATAGATACAAACCGCCTCCCCCCCCAAAATATTGAAGCCGAACAGGCTCTGTTGGGGGCTATTTTATCCAACAATCGGGCGTTGGAAAAGGTGACGGAATTTTTATTACCACAACATTTTGCCAGCCCCGTTCACGGTAAAATTTATGAGGCTTGCCGCACCTATATTGAACAGGGGCGAATTGCCGATCCGATTACGCTGAAATCTGTTTTCGCAAATGATGAAGCCTTGAAAGATGTCGGCGGAGCCGATTACCTGATGAAATTGGCAGCAGCATCAACCACCATTATCAATGCGGGGGATTACGGTCGGCAAATTTTGGACCGCTATATTCGGCGACGGTTGATTGAGGTCGGGACAGATATGGTCAATGATGCCCACGCCGTTTCCATTGATGAAGAAGCCATTAGCCAAGTTGAAAAGGCCGAAAAGGAACTTTATGAAATCGCAAATGAAGGTGAAACAACGGGCGGACCAAAGTTACTCAATATCGCCCTGCGGGAATCGCTGGCTTCCACCGAAACGGCCATGAAAGATCCGACCGGTGTTGCCGGGACAACAACGGGTTTAACTGATCTGGACAAGTTATTGGGCGGTCTGCATGATTCCGATTTGATTATTTTGGCGGGTCGTCCGGCGATGGGTAAATCCGCTTTGGCGACAACAATTGCTTTTAATGCTGCCAAATTTTTTGAAGAAGAAAATAAAAAACCGAACGCCGAGAAGAAGTCGGTGGCCTTTTTCTCGCTGGAAATGTCGGCCGAACAATTGGCAACCCGGATTTTATCGGCCAAGGCCCAAGTGTCCAGTCACTTGATGCGGACGGGCAAATTAACGAATGATCAGTTTGATGAATTAGCGGCCGGGGTATCAATTTTGTCCAAGATTCCTTTGTATATTGATGAAACACCGGGAATTACCGTGACAACCATTAAGAATCGGGCTCGCCGCATGAAACGCGATAAAACCAAAGGTTTAGGCTTGATTGTGATTGACTATTTGCAACTTATCAGTGCCGGTGGGCGCAGCGAAAACCGGGTTCAGGAATTATCGGAAATGACTCGGGCCCTGAAAATTATGGCCAAAGAATTGAACGTGCCGGTTATTGTTCTCTCACAATTATCACGATTGGTGGAACAACGGGATAACAAAAAGCCGATGCTGTCGGATTTACGTGAATCGGGCTCTATCGAGCAGGATGCCGATATTGTCATGTTTGTTTATCGGGAAATTTACTATTTACAGAATGACGAACCGAAGCGGCACCTGAACGAAACGCCGGAAAAATTTGCTTTGCGCGTAGCGGAATGGGAAAACAAAAAAATTGAAATTGCCAATCAGGCCGAAGCCATCATTGCCAAACAGCGGCATGGCCCTGTCGGCAGCGTTAAATTGTTCTTTGCCGGCGAATACGGTCGCTTTACCGACCTGGCTCAGGATCCTGTCCCGGCGAGGTAAAGAAACTCGGATACCCTTATATTTCCAGGCTTGACGTATCATCCACAGGGAACATAGCACTCTGTGTATCTATGGATTCTTACCTTTGCAAGAATGACGGGTTGATTGGGTATGTTCCCTGAACCTCCGCCGGCATGAGAGAAAACTGAAAAAAACACAAG
Source organism: Alphaproteobacteria bacterium (assembly GCA_017453485.1). Lineage (GTDB taxonomy): Bacteria > Pseudomonadota > Alphaproteobacteria > CAAHEQ01 > UBA3637 > CALXZG01. Next base: position 26,431 of record JAFTEW010000042.1, read on the forward strand.
AGAGATAACAAGAAAAACAAAAATATCCGATATTTTGGTCTGGTCCGATATCTGTATATCACAAAAGTATCTTTAAATATCTAATTGAAAAACAATGATTTATTTTTTATAAACCATGAAAAAATTGACTTTTTCGGGTATCGGGTGTATAATCGGGATTACAAGGAAGGAGAAAAACATGGAAAAATTACAATCTGTCACAACGTATTATGCCAAAGAACATTTTTGGTCTAAGCCCCGGGTCAAATCCCAATATACAATCAATGATAAAGGCGAAAAGCACGGAACATATTTGAAATATGATTACGATAATCCGGGGTATATCAAGTATAAAGTGGACTTTAAACATGGCAAACCACAGGTTGAATCCTTTATCTATCCGAACGGCCGGATAGAATCCACCATCAATCATATCAAAGGCATTGAGCAAAGTTTTGATGAGCAGGGAAATTTGCGCTATCAACGGTCGGCCAAAAAAGCCGTGCGCTATGATAAAGAAGGAACGCCGCTGCCGATCTTATACTGATAAAAAGCCCCGATAAAAGGTCGGGGCTTTATTATTTCTGAAATAAGGCACTGATAACAATAACCGCCGGGGCCAGTAAACATAAAACCCATTTCAGATAGGTTTTAAATGTTTTAGACTGATGACCACTCCCCTGTCCCAAATTACCGATAATGACGGGATAAACTTTCCACCCCATAAACAAACAGCAAACACATATCATCAGAGGCATCATATATGCCCCCGTCACCCGGTTAACAAAATCAAATAAATTCTCCTCGCCGATTTTTAATCCGATTATGTTTGTGAACGATAACAGAATAACCGTCACACCGATACCGTTAACAGCCGCAACACATAGAGCCGCCTTTGTTCGGGTTGTTTTCAACATATCCATTGTCAGGTTGATGCTCGCCTCACAAATCGACAGTAATGATGTCAGAGCCGCTAAAAACAGCAAGACAAAAAAGATAAACATCAAAAACCGACCACCGGTCATTTGCGCAAATATTAAAGGCAGACTGACAAAGCTGAGAGAAGGTCCCTGTCCGGGATCAAGATCAAATACAAATACGGCCGGTAGGACAATCAATCCGGATAGAAATGCAACCAATGTATCCAATCCGACCACCCATCGGGCAGAACTTTTAATATCCGTTTGTTGTGGCAGATAAGAACCGTAAACAAACACAACCCCCATCCCCAGCGATAGCGAATAAATAGCTTGACCAAACACAACTAATAATACGTTAAAAAAGACGGAAGCGTCAAACCCGGTTGCCGTGAAACCTAATCGGGTCCAATCCGGTTTCAAAAAGAAAGCAACCCCACGACCGGCACCGGGCAAAAAAATCATCCAAATAACTAAAAACAACAGTAAGAAGAATAAAATCGGCATCAAATAAAGCGACACCCGCTCAATACCTTTTTTAACACCCTTAACCAAAATAAATGTTGTTAAAACGATACATAATAGGCTCCAAAATAACTGATACCCGAAAGAAGCAACCAACCGTTCAAAAAGGTGCTCATCAATCGGATGTCGGGAAAGGCCTAAAAACAAAGCTCCGCCCTCTATCACATACGATAATGTCCAACCGATAACCACAATATAAACAGCCGCAATCAATAATCCGGTTATAAAACCGATCCAACCGCCGAGCCATCCCCATACGGGTGATACTTTTTGTCCGGCCCGTTCACCGACAACCCGAAAGCCATCAACAAGATTTGTTTGCGCCACCCGGCCGAAAGCCAACTTGGCCGTCAACATAAAATACCCCAGGACAAATACACATATCAGATACAGCAATAAAAAGGCTCCGCCACCATACTGCCCGGCCAAATACGGGAAGCGCCAAATGTTTCCCAAACCGATAGCCGACCCGGCTGTTGCTAAAATAAATCCTAATTTAGAGCCCCATTTTGCTCGCATGATAATAACCCTTCTTTACCAATGACCGCTACTGCCGCCACCACCAAATGATCCGCCGCCGCCACCGAATGAACTACCTCCGCTGCCGAATGATCCACCACCGCCGGATCTGGATGAACGATATCCGCTTTTACGCCAGGCTTTCATCGGAAAATTTGGATTTTTCAAATAAGCCTTGCGGGCAGACAAGAAGAAAAACAAACTGTGCACAATCGTGAAAACCAACCAAAACGCGCCGAAAGATGCGTTTTCAAATAACAGGAAAATACCGATTGTCCAAAAGATACAGTAAAAAAGAAACAACCCGATTAATTCAGAGAAAAATTGTTTCCGATCCTTATGCGACTTTTCTGTTTCGGAATCAGACAACATTGATTTTGTGGCGGCAACCTTTCCTGCCGTTTTTTTCTTTAAATAAATGACAGCAAGTATCCAGAAAACAAAAATCAGTAGCCCAATATTGATGCTAAATGAAAATGAATTTGTGCTTTTTGACTGAACAGCCGGAAGGGGTTCGCCGTTTAAGATTTTTACAACAGCCAAACTGCCCTGTTTCAATGCTTCCCCATACTTCCCCTCACGAGCCAATGGGAGCATCACCCGTTGCACAATCCGATGGCATAAAGCATCAGTCAAAATTCCCTCTAATCCATAACCGACTTCAATACGCAAAGACCGATCTCTGGGGGCAATAATGACCAAAACACCGTCATTAATATCTTTCCGGCCAATACCCCAGTGACGTCCCAAAGCTACCCCATATTGTTCAATAGTTTGCCCTCGCAATGAATTCAAGGATACGGCAACCACTTGACGCGGTTCGACCGTTGCCAATTGTTGAGCCAACATTCCTTGGTCATCCAAAGACAAAATACGGGCTTCATCAACCACCCGCCCCGTCAACGTCGGGAAATCAAGCGCCCATCCCCGAACGGACAGGAACAGGCAGAACAGCAAGGCTACCCAGCGACGCATAATGATACCCCTTTATTGAAATGACACGGAAGGAACTTTGGCCGTCGCCTCATCAATTGACAGCATTTCCCGCGGTTCAAAATCGGTGAATAAGGGGATAATCCATCTATTGGGAATAACACGAATATGATTGTTGAATTGACGCACAGCATTATTATAGTCCTGACGAGCAACGGCAATTCGATTTTCGGTTCCTTCCAATTGCGATTGCAAAGCTAAAAAGTTCTCATTAGCCTTTAATGCCGGATAGTTTTCAGAAATCGCAATCAAGCGGCCGAGGGCCCCGGATAATTCTCCTTGGGCGGCCAGGAATTGCTTTACGGATTGGGAATCATTGACATCAACTTGTATTTGGGTAGCCTTACTCCGCGCTTCAACCACTTCATTCAACGTATTTTTTTCATGGGCTGCATACCCCTTGACAACCTCAACCAGATTTGGGATTAAATCGCTGCGCCGTTGATATTGATTGGCAATTTCACTCCATTGAAAATCCGTATTTTCATTCAGGCGAATACACCGATTAACCAATCCAACACCCCAAAAGCCCATTAAAAAAACGACCAAAACAACACCAAAAATTACTAGTTTTTTCATATAAAATCTCCTTTTTAAAACAATATACCTCTAACCTATCCGATACAAAAATCAATTGCAAGAGAAAAGATTATATTTCCCGAATATCTTTTTTAGATGACAACCCACCCAAAAAAGAGCATAAAAATGCAAGAATTGATCCAATCGTCGATAAAACAAAATTGATAAACAAGCCGGATATAAAACCAAAAATAAATAACTTTTCAGTGTCTTCCCGGCCGGCCTCAATGACTTTTTGAAATCCCGTTTGAACATCGGAGGGAACAAATTGCAGCACCCCCCAATCCGCACAAGTTCGGTAAATAATATCCGGATAATAAACGACCAAATAAATCCACCCAAAAAATAACAATGAATTACACCAGTTGTATATTTTCAAAAAAATGTTCTTGTTTTGCCGGACAGCAGACTCTTTTTCACCTTCTTTTGACGGAACGGTGACAAATGTTTCAACCTGTGGGGCATTTTTAACAGGTTCGGTATCAAAATAATTTTCTTTAAAATCAAGAATCGGATTTGCTGCCGAATATACTGTTATGCAACCATAGACAATACTCAGTATCAAACACAACAAAATTGGTTGAAAAATTTGCCCTGTAAACAAGCCACCCACCAGCGAGAAAAAACAAAAGAAGAGCCCTATTCCGGCCAAAAGATAAAAACTTGCAATTCGATCTCGGATACTATCCTTTCCTATTTCTTTTTCTTGCCATTTCTTTAAAATAACGGGATTAATTTTTGTGGCAACGGAAACAGCCAATGACCTAAAATGTTGATGAAATTCCTTCACATTCGGATGCCGTTCCAAAAAGGCGACACCTGAGGCATATAAGTTTAACAATTCATTATGGTCCTGTTGATTTTGTTTCATTCTATCCTTCCATTTTCTCTTTTAAAAAAGCAAAAACACCGGCCAAATCCGGCACCCGTTTATCATAAGGATAAGGAGCATCCTGCGGCCGGATAAAAAGACTATATGCCCCGATAGCCCGGGCAAAGGCTACGTCGGATTCCCCATCCCCAATCATCAATATATGCCGGGGACGATCCGTTCCAAAAATTTTATCGGCAAAGGCCGGCTCGGGCTTGGCCACACCATGATTATGCGTTCCGACAATTTTTTGGAAATAGATGTCAATATGAAAACGTTTGGCTTCTTCAACCAAAATGTCTGTGTTTTTATTGCTGACAACATATTGCGGAATACCTTGTTGTTGGGCCAAGTTCAAAACAGCGACCGTTTCCGGAAAAAGAACGGCACGATCATTGTTTTCCTGATAATAAGTTAAAAATTTTTCGACGGCCGGTATCGGATCAGGGCCATAATGACGAAACCAAAAATCAACCAAATGTCCGCCGATAACCTCTGTGACCTCATCATCCGTAACAGAAACACCTGTTTCTTGCCCTAACTGTTTCAAAGCCTGTTCCGCTATCGGACGGCTGTTTAATAATGTATTGTCCCAATCCCACAGAATAGCGTCGGGGGTATGCCATTTCATCGGCTGTGCATCCTTTCCTTTTGACGATTACGCAGAGCCTGACGCATCGTTATCTCATTTTGTTTTTGGCGATCCAGCTCCATTTGACGCACACGCGTTCTGTTTAAATAGCGCGCCCTTTCCCGTCCCAGTTCCAGTTGCCGTTTGCGATCATAATCATAAATTAAAGCCCGCACATTTTTAAGCAAATCCTGATCTTGGGGTTGCTTTTGGAAACTATCCAGAAATGACTCTATTTGTTTCGGATTCAGCAAAATATCCTTTATCATTTCTTTTTCGGAATTATCCATAACCAAAAATAAATTCATCAGTAATGTCTTGGTCTGCCGTGACATAAGCGGCATACCGTCAGCATCCAAAATCCCTTTAAATTCCTGAGCCTCGGGCGACCCGTATTTATTTTTCATATCTTGCCGTTTTAAAAGTATTTTATCGCTCAACGCATCCGGATTATCCCCCTCTCCCGGATCCAACACAATTTGAATACCTGTTCGTGATACCAAGTCCACAAACATCCGCTGAAAAGAGTGCTCTAACTTTAAAAAAGCACGCTTGGTTTCTTCAACTAAGTAGTGATCCACGGTATAAGAATCAATAAATGAAAGCCCCGTTTCAACGATATTGTTCGGCTCACCCCGGCAATCAGAACAGCGCCGGACGGTATGCAGGGGACTGCCCCCCAAAAAAGTATCATACTGATTGCAATAAAACGGAATCGTATTCGGTACAAAAGAACGCATCCCCAAAAACGGACAATCCCGGGGGCAATCCAAAACATCTGGCGGCAAAATATGCGGATTTATCGTCATGCCCGTATCATACGCCTATATCCCGAAAATATCAAGTGTAATTTTATTTTTAAACCAATTGTCAATTTATACATAAATAAAAAACATTGACAAAATTACCGGACTATGCTATACTACAACCCACAATTCGGTCAGGAGGACCAATCATTTATGTCAGAACAAGAAAATGTTATGTCAAAACAAAATATAATGCGACGCCGGTTATCCGCATTAACACCACAAACAAAATTATTGTTTTTTGCCTGCCGGCACGGATATGTCGGGTTGGCAAAAAAAGCCTTGAAATTCGGAGCAAATGTAAATGCCCTTCAAAAAATAGCCACTGAATATGACGGTGTTAGAGGTGATTACGAGGCCGTCATTACCGTCTACGGCACACCAATGATGTTAGCTATCAATTGCCGAGATGCTCAAAAATCCGTTCAAAAGCAAGAGGATTACCGAAAAATCGTCGAATTGTTATTGGGTCTAAAATCCCTGGACAAACAAACGATCTGCTTTACCAAAACCAAATATTATGAGAATGATGGCACCTCGCATCGCGGGTATCAGACTTATTCTTTAACAGATGTAATCAAGTCCAATTTTAATGAGAAATTCGGTAACAGTTACATTTCGTTTTGGGAAAGAACAAATGAAGACATATTAAGCCTGTTATCCCAAAAAACAGATGTATTGCGGTATGATACGAAAAAACAGACATATACCGTTTTCGGTGCTTTGGGACACAAAGAGGAGGAAGGTCTTCTTGTTTGGAAGACCTATGAGAATCGACTTGTCATGCAACCGGTCAATTATTATTATGAAAACGGTTCCTTAAAAGAAAAACACTGGTATCATAGCGGCCATCAAATTGGATTCTATGAACCGACCGGATCCATGTATGAACGGGTATGGTATCGCTCGGGCAAAGGTATTTCGGATGATGAAAATTCCATTGTGACGGAACGATTGAACCGGAAAACCGGCTATTACGCCCGCACAATCCAATATACCGGTCCTGTCAGGATGGCTGTCTGTGCTCAATTAACCCGGATAAAAGAAAGCGCACCGGCCTGTGCCGAACGGCGTCAGTTGATGCGAAAAATTGTTGCCGAATATCGGGCCCAAAACAGTCGGGTAGGATAATCATTTAAGTGCTTTGGAAACAAAGCACTTTTTTATTGCTTTTGCATCAAACACAGGAAAAATCCGTCTGTTCCCGTCCGATAGGGAGAATACCGCTTTTGTTTTAAAATGCGGTAATTCGGATTTTGATTCAGAAAGCATTCAACCTGGTTTTCATTTTCATCTCGTGTTAATGAACAAGTAATGTAAGATAAATAGTGTCCAGGCTTTACGAATTTTTCGGCTCGATTTAAAATCTCGTTTTGCAATTTCGTAATATTCGCCAGTTGCTTTTCCTGTAATTTCCAGCGCATATCCGGCATTCGGCGCCAAGTTCCTGTCCCCGAGCACGGGGCGTCCACCACCACATGATCAAATTTTTTAAATGGTTCGGGTAATTTCGTCACGATTTTAATAATACTGACATGACACCGCTGAGCCCGTTTAACCAGTTCAAACAACCGTTTTGGGGCAGCATCATAGGCCTGAATGAACCCCCGATTTTCCATCATTTGAGCAAAAATCAGGCTTTTGCCGCCGGCACCAGCACAAAAATCAAAAACATCTTGCTTCGGCTTAACCCCGATGTCCAGGGCAACCAATTGAGCCCCCTCGTCTTGAATTTCCAATAATCCTTTTTTATAGGCCTTTGTATCGGACAGATTAGCATATTCGGCCAAAATAATCCCAAAAGGCGATTGGGAACAGGGACTGACGGATAAACCATCCCCACAAAGCAACTCAATCACCTTATCCCGATCACCGTTCGCCCGCAGTATAATCGGTGCATTTCCCAACATTTTCGGCAACTCATTTTCCGCATCCGGAACATGTGCCGGAAACCAATCCGGAACCTCCCATTTGACAAAATCAGGAGCACCGGATGTATCGGGCATGCCCTGTTCCGCCAACAATCGCACTCGATTCAACCAATCCTGATCCGGCCAGGCATACAACAACCGGGCCCGAGCCCGAATAACGGTCCAAACCAAATCTAGAACACTTTGCCGTTCATCGGATGTCAGATACCGATGGGTCCTGAGATAATCCGTGATAATTTCATTGGCCGATGTCTGTCGTGCCTCCGTCTTTTCCAACAAATAAGCAACCGATTTATAGAGTTCTAACGTATCCATAAAATGGATTTTAACACAAATCCGTTTTATATTCAACCGATTTATCCGCCTGAATGTTTCAGGATTACTATTTTTATCAACGACGAGACCAAGAATCCGTTAAAAATTCCTTGCTTTTTCAAATGATTTTTGATATAATTCGCGCCAAAATAATTGAACAAAAGGACAAACAATGACCCAAAACATACGAAATATCGCAATTATCGCCCATGTTGACCACGGTAAAACCACTTTTGTGGATGCTTTTTTAAAACAAAGCGGTGCTTTCCGGGAGAATCAACAAGTCGCCACTTGCGCTATGGATTCCGGCGATTTAGAGCGGGAACGCGGTATTACTATTTTTGCTAAATGTACTTCGGTTGAATGGAAGGGCACCCGAATTAACATTGTTGATACACCGGGCCATGCCGATTTTGGCGGTGAAGTAGAACGAATTTTATCCATGGTGGATGGTGTTATCGTTTTGGTTGACGCGGCGGAAGGTCCTCTGCCCCAAACAAAATTTGTGGTCAGTAAAGCTCTGAAACTGGGATTACGCCCGATTGTTGTCATTAACAAAGTTGATCGGTCCGACGCCCGGCCGATTGAGGTTCAAAATGAAGTCTTTGACCTGTTTGCCAATCTGGGGGCAACGGATGAACAACTGGATTTTCCGACCTTGTTTGCATCGGGACGGGACGGATGGGCGGCCAATTCTCTGACAGATGAACGCAAAAACATTGAACCTCTGTTCAACAAGATTTTGGAACATGTTCCGGCTCCCGTTTGTGATGAAAACGGTCCGTTTAAAATGCTGGTGACAACCTTAGAGGCAGACCCGTTTGTCGGACGGATTTTGACCGGCCGAATTACTTCCGGTAAAATTAAAACGAATCAAATGATTAAGGCTATTTCCCGTGAAGGAAAGCAAATTGAAACAGCGCGAGCCTCCAAAATCTTGGCTTTTCGCGGATTAAAACGGCAACCGATTGAAGAAGGTTTGGCCGGAGATATCGTCAGCATTGCCGGTTTTTCCGAAGCAACCGTTGCCGATACCTTGTGCGACCTGAGCGTCGAAGAACCGATGCATGCTCTGCCGATTGATCCACCAACCTTGGCCATGACCTTTTCAATCAATACGTCGCCTTTGGCCGGAACGGAAGGTGATAAAGTGACATCGCGCATGATTTGGGACCGCCTGGAAAAAGAGGCCGAAGGCAACATCGCTTTAAAAATTTCGCGCACGGATTCGACCGATTCTTTTGAAGTGGCCGGTCGTGGTGAATTGCAACTAGGCATTTTAATTGAAACAATGCGCCGAGAAGGATACGAATTATCAGTTTCACGGCCGCGCGTTGTCTTTCACACGGATGAACAAGGGCATAAATTTGAGCCGATGGAAGAAGTCGTTATTGACGTTGATGATGCCTATACCGGTGTCGTCGTAGAGAAAATGTCCGTCCGCAAAGCCGAAATGACAGAAATGGTCCCCAGCGGGGGCGGCAAGACACGATTGACATTCCTGGCACCCTCACGGGGACTTATCGGTTATCACAGTGAATTTCTGACCGATACCTGCGGCACAGGGGTTATGAACCGCCTGTTTCACAGTTATGCTCCTTATAAAGGTCCGATTTCCGGCCGGCGGAACGGCGTTTTGATTTCGACCGAATCCGGTAAATCGGTGGCCTATGCTCTGTGGAATATCCAGGAACGGGGGCCCTTGTTTATCCCCGCTGGCGTTGCCGTTTATCCGGGGATGATTATCGGAGCCAACGCCAAACCGGGTGATATTGAAGTCAACCCGATTAAGGGGAAAAAATTAACAAATATGCGGGCTGCCGGAAAAGATGAAGCCGTTGCTTTAATTCCGCCGGTGCAAATGTCTTTGGAAGCCGCCCTATCCTATATTGCCGAAGATGAGTTGGTTGAGGTCACCCCAAAAACCATCCGCTTGCGGAAAAAGTTATTGGACAGTAATGATCGTCGCAAATTCGAACGCGGGCGATTACCAGAGGCTGAATAAATGCGTGAAATTTTAAAAAAATACATCGATCCGAAAATTTTACCTTTTTTAGGATTAGGGATCGCCGTTCAGGCCCCGATTAACCTAATCGGCGGTTCACTTAAATTATGGACGCGGTCATCCGGTCTTGAATTAGCAACTGTCGGTGTTTTTGCGGCCGTCACCATGCCATATAGTTTGAAATTTTTATGGGCTCCCATCATTGATCGGTTAAATTTACCGTGGGCAAAAAAAATGGGGTGCAAACGGGCGTGGTGCCTGCTATTTCAGTTAGGAATACTGGCAGGGCTTTGGTTCATATCATTTTTAAATCCCCTTCAAAATGTTTGGCCTTTATTCATCGGATGTTTGTTGATTGCTGTTTGCGGGGCCAGTCAGGCATTAACCGTAGATTCTCTTAAAATCGATATTTTAAATGATTCGGAGCTGACGGACGGAACCGCCGTTAAGGAATTTGGTGGCAGAATCGGGTATTTAGGGGCAACGGCGGGAATGCTTGCCCTATCGCACTATTTAGGGTGGAATGCCGCCTATAAAATTTCAACGATTATGACCGTTATCGGGATTATTTCTTTGATGTTCGTGAAAGAACCCATTTCAAAGCCGGAACCTATTAATTTTAATACCGCCATTAAGATGCCTTTTATGGATTTATGGAACAGGCAAAGTTTCCCGATGTTGTGCCTGTTTATCGTGCTTTATAAACTATGCAACGGGATGCTGGGCAGTATGGCATGGCCCTTCTATCATGATAATGGATTTAGCGATTTAGATATTATGCGGGTATCCAGCATATTCGGAACAATTATGACGGCAATGGGTATTTTCTGTGGAGGGATTGTCCTGCATCGGTTTAAGTTCAAACCCCTGTTGTTCACTTTGGGATGTATTGAAATTTTAACAAGTTTTGCTTTTGCAGGGCTGGCAATGGCAGGTCGCAATATTCCCTTGTTTGTCTTGGTTATTATTTTTGACAACATTGTCGGTGGTATTGGCAGTGCGGTTTGGGTCGTCTTTATATCCCGCAAGTGTTCCAGAGCCTTTTCGGCCACACAATATGGTTTTCTGGACGCTTTAACGATGATACCGCTTACCTTACTTGGTATGCTCAGCGGTTGGTTGGCTCAAACACTCGGGTGGATTGAATTTTTCATGTTAACGGGTTTGATGATGGTGCCGGCTCTGATTCTTATTCAAACAACATCTCTTATCAAGGAAAAATAAAATGAGGTATATCGTTGTTCGTTCTCCCCTTAAAAAGCCCCTTGTCTTATTCTGGGAAGGAAGAACAACGCATCCGGCCATGGCAAAATCAAAAAAAATTCCGGATAACCAAATTTCATCGGTCGGATATATTACTTATCGCCGTGATAAAAGTGATTTTTTTATCACATGGCATACCCCCTACCCGGATAAGCAAAGCCCGGCAATCGCCCAGGAAGACATCAACATTATTATGCGACAAGCCCGCGAAAAATACAGGAATGATGAGGCGCTTAAAAACCGGTTAGCCGATGCGTTTGAAAAGACGCAACGTGCCAATCAGGCAATAATGAATAAATTTTTTATCAATCGGTAAATCTTATTTTTCCGGCAGCAAAATCAAATCGTTTCGATGCCCCATATTCAACATTTGAAGAGCCGATTCTTCTAACTGATCCATATCCAAAGCATTTAGTGATAAGGCTTTTACTTTCACTTCCAAAGCCATGCGCCGCCGATGGACATCATCTGCCACATGCCTGGCCGCGACGATTTCTTGATTGACCTGGCGGATTCTTTTATAACCGCGGGCCCCATAAATACCGTGATAAATGAAATAGGCCGCAATAACCAAACAGATCAACGGGAACAATCGGATTGAGGGTAATTCAATTCTCATTTGCGTTTTGATGCGTCCTCCGGCATTTTCGGATAGGTTCTCCGATGCAAATCCTGATATAACGTTGTCTGATTGCGTCCGTTAGCTTTGGAAGCATACAAGGCCTCGTCTGCTTGCCGGACAAGACCAGCTAAATTCGTTGTTTGATCATCCGATAATCCGATGCTGACCGTTATCGGAATAACCTTGCCGTTTACGGTAGTTTCCATATCGGCGATGGCTTCCCGAACATGTTCGGCCGCTGTCCGTGCATCTGCCGGGGATGTATTTGACAGGAACATCACAAATTCTTCTCCACCATAACGGGCAACCACATCGGCCTTGCGCAAAGTATCTTTTAAAGTTTTAGCCAAATTTTTCAAAACGGCATCCCCGGCATCATGGCCATATGTATCATTAATTTTTTTAAAGAAATCAATATCTAACATTCCAACCGTATAGGGATGATTATATCGACGGGACGATTGAATAGCCTGATAAGCCAAAATTTCAAATTGCCGCCGATTATAAAGCCCGGTCAAAGGATCTGTTGAGGCTTGCTCTTTTAATAATTGAGCCGTTCTTTTCTGCTCAGTGATATCCTTAAATGTTGTAAATAAAACGATTTCCTCATCCAAATCAGTTGTTCGGGTAGTCAAATCAATCCAAAAATCATTATTTTTTTTCGGATGGTGGACCAAGGCTTCAAATGATTTAACCACCGGCGTTTGCCGTAATAATGTCAACAAGGATTCCTTTTGCTCCTTGTTAACAAAATAATCGGCCAACCGATATTCGGGGAACTCTAATCGATCCAGCAAAAACATCTGTTGTGCGACGGGATTCATATACAAAACCGTATCATCCCGCAATCTAGAAATCATAATCGGAAACGGCGAAATTTCCCATACATCCCGTTTGCTTTTCTTTTCGGCTTCCAATCGATAGGATAATTGGGTCACTTCAATGTTCAATAATTGGGCTTGGGAAGCCAACGTTAACACAATAGAAATCAGATAAGCCAACAAAATTAATTGTTGAATATTACCCACTAAATCAAACAATTGATATCCGTAGCAAATAGTCAGCACAATAAAACCGTTCCCAACCGAACGAATAGCCGTATTCCGACGTGTTGTCGGATTGATATAGAAAGAAATCCCCGCCACCAGTAATCCAAGTGTCAAATACAAAGACGTCAAATAATTACCGACGGAATACCACTTTTCCGAAAGGGACAAGCCGATACTGACACCGGCGAATAAAATGGATAATATAATTGTCAGGGCAACCGATGAAAAATATAACTTCATATTTTTAAAAGCACCGGCGATAAACAAGGCCGCAATCAGGCAGGTAAAGCCCAAATGGGTCAAAGCGATTGCCTGATCGGAAATTACGATATTTAACTTCAAAGCTGCGATCAAGGTAAAAGCAACCGCCGTTAAATCCTTAATAAACAGGGTATAAAAAGCCGAACTGAACAATCGGAAACTTTCTTTTTGTGTACCTCGGATCGTTGCCATATTTCCCATTGTTGCCATCAAAAACGACCCTACCAACTCGGCCCAATATGGCTTTAAAGCCCCAAAAAGCATATCCCAATAGAAAAAAAACGTATTCATGGCGACCTCTTATAAGTGATTTTTACGATATTTTACCCAATAAAAACAAAAAAGTAAAGAAAAATTCAAACAGGGTGTTGCAAAATACAATGTTATGACCTATATGCAGGATATCAGTTTTCAAAAACCATTAAATAAGGAGAATAAAACATGGGAAAAATTTTAGGAATTGACTTGGGCACAACAAACTCTTGTATGTGCATTATGGACGGCAAAGATCCGAAAGTATTGGAAAATCGTGAAGGTGCCCGCACGACTCCGTCTATGGTGGCCTTTACCAACAAAGGCGAACGCCTGGTCGGCCAACCGGCAAAACGGCAAGCCGTCACTAATCCGGAAGGAACTCTCTTTTCCATTAAACGTTTAATCGGTCGTCGTTTTAACGACAAAATGGTTGAAAAAGATAAAGGTATGGTGCCTTATCATATCGTCAGCGGCGATAACGGCGATGCCTGGGTGGAAGTCAACGGCAAAAAATATGCCCCCAGTCAAATTTCCGCTTTTGTCCTGCAAAAAATGAAAGAAGATGCCGAAAGTTATTTAGGCGAAAAAGTGACCGAAGCCATTATCACAGTGCCGGCTTACTTTGATGACAGCCAACGTCAGGCCACAAAAGATGCCGGTAAAATCGCCGGTTTAAACGTCTTGCGTATTATTAACGAACCGACAGCGGCTGCCTTGGCCTATGGGATGGACCAGAAAAAATCCGGAACAATTGCCGTTTATGACTTAGGCGGCGGAACATTTGATGTATCCATTTTGGAAATTGGTGACGGCGTATTTGAAGTCAAATCTACCAACGGAGATACGTTCCTGGGCGGGGAAGATTTTGATGCTCGGGTGATAGATTACCTGGCCGACGAATTTAAAAAAGAAAACGGCATTGACCTGCGCCAAGACCGAATGGCTCTTCAACGGTTAAAAGAAGCCGCCGAAAAAGCCAAAATTGAACTGTCCAGTGCCTCGCAAACCGACATTAACTTACCGTTTATTACGGCCGATGCCACGGGTCCGAAGCACTTGAATGTATCCTTAACACGGGCAAAACTGGAATCCCTGTGTGAAGACTTGTTGGAACGCACCAAAGGTCCGATGGAAAAAGCCTTAAAAGATGCAGGCCTCAGCAAAAATCAAATTGATGAGGTTATCTTGGTCGGCGGTATGACCCGTATGCCTAAGGTTCAGGAAATCGTTAAGGATTTCTTCGGTAAGGATCCACATAAAGGCGTAAACCCGGATGAAGTGGTGGCGACCGGTGCTGCCATTCAGGGCGGTGTTTTAAAGGGTGACGTGAAAGACGTTCTGTTGTTGGATGTCACGCCGTTGTCGTTAGGTATTGAAACATTGGGCGGTGTGTTCACGCGTCTGATTGATCGGAACACGACTATTCCGACCAAGAAATCTCAGGTCTTTTCAACGGCCGAAGACGGTCAAACAGCCGTAACCATCCGCGTGTTCCAAGGTGAACGTGAGATGGCCCGCGATAACAAATTATTAGGTCAGTTCGACCTGGTCGGAATTCCGCCGGCTCCGCGCGGTATGCCGCAAATTGAGGTCAGTTTTGATATTGATGCCAACGGTATTGTGAATGTATCTGCCAAAGATAAAGCCACCGGTAAAGAACAAAATATCCGGATTCAAGCTTCCGGCGGATTGAAAGATTCCGATATTGAAAAAATGGTCAAAGATGCCGAAGCGCATGCCGAGGAAGACAAAAAAATGAAAGAAACGATTGAGGCTAAAAACCACGCCGATGCCCTAATTCATACAACGGAAAAAACGTTGAAAGAAAATGAAGGGAAAATACCGGCTGCTGATAAAGAGGCCATTGAAAGAGCCATCCAGGATCTGAAAGATGTTTTGGATAGCAACGACGGAGAAAAGATCAAAGAAAAAACAGATGCTTTGATGCAGGCATCAATGAAAATGGGTGAAGCCATGTATAAGCAACAAGCCGATGCGGCGGGTGCGGCCGGCGCGGACCAACCGCAAGCCGAACAGCCCAAAGCCGACGACACTGTTGTTGATGCAGACTTTGAAGAAGTGAAAAAATAATGGCCAATCGGGTGGACAATTGTTGTAATTGTCCACCTGTTTTTTTATAAAATCGGATAAGGGAGAATCCGACCAACAGACGGGGAGATGAATTCGGCGGAACAGATTGAGTAAAACATACTATGAAACATTGGGGGTCACCCAAACGGCCTCGTTTGAAGAAATCAAACGGGCTTTTCGTGTTAAGGCAAAAGCCTGTCATCCGGATTACCATCCCGATGATCCGGATGCTTCCGCCAAATTTAAGGAGATTAACGAGGCCTATGAAGTTTTAAAAGATGAACAAAAACGAGCGGCCTATGATCGATACGGACATGATGCTTATGTGAACGGCATGAACGGTCAGGGTGGTTTTGGTCAAGGCTTCGGTGGCTTTGATTTTGGTGGTACCGGATTCGAAAATATCTTTGATGAAGTCTTTAATGCTTTTGGCGGTGGCAGACGACGGGGACCGGCCGGTCCGGCCCGCGGATCGGATTTACGCTATAATTTGGAAATTGATTTGGCCGAAGCCTATGCCGGTGTAAAGAAAAGCATTCAGGTTGAAACCTATGTCAAATGCGATACTTGCGCCGGGCGCGGCGGTAAAAATTTAGAAACCTGTGCTACCTGTGGCGGAACTGGTCATGTCCGCACACGTCAGGGTTTCTTTGTCGTTGAAACAGAATGTCCCGTCTGTCACGGAACCGGAAAAACAGTTAAAGATCCCTGTCCGGATTGTAAAGGAACCGGTCGTCTGCGCAAAAAAAGAAATTTAGAGGTCAATATCCCGGCCGGCGTTGATACCGGCGTTCGGATGCGCTTGGCCGGCGAAGGCGATGCCCCTTTAAACGGGGGAGAAACCGGTGACTTATATGTTTTTGTTTCGGTAAAAGAACATCCTATTTTTAAACGGGACGGAGCCGATTTATATTGTGAAATTCCCATTCCGATGGCAACAGCGGCCCTGGGGGGAGAAGTTTTGGTCCCCACCATGGACGGTAAGGGCGAAACAGTTAAGATCAAACCCGGTCTGCAAACCGGTTCCGATATGAAATTAAAGGGTAAAGGGATGCCGATTTTACGCACAAATTCCTTTGGTGATTTGTATGTCATTTTCCGCGTTGAAACCCCCACCAATCTGACCCAAAAGCAAAAAGATCTATTGCGTGAATTTGCCGCCGCCGGCCAAAATAATCAATCGGCCTGTGATGACTTTTTATCCAAAATCAAAAAGATATGGAAGGAATTGTAATCGTTTGTATCTAAAACAATCGAGATTCAAATAAAAAAGCCGCCTGTTCAGGCGGCTATATTGCTCCTTAAATAAAATTCTTATTTCTTTAACAAATAAACCTTTCCGGTATGACCATCCACACGAACTTTTTTCCCGTTTTTCAGTATTTTCATCACATTTCTGACGGACATAACAGCCGGCAACTTCATCTCACGCGCCGTCACGGCACCGTGTGATAGCGGTCCGCCGCTTTCGGTAATTAAAGCCTTTGCATTATAAAACAACGGTGTCCAGGCCGGATTAGTCGTCCGGGCAACCAAAATCGTATTTTTGGGGAACGCAGCAAAGTCTTCCGTTGAATGGATCAGATAGACTTTTCCTTCGGCGATACCGGCACTACCGGCCAAACCGGTCAAGACATCCCCGTTACCGGCATTCGTTTGCGATACTTCCGCCTGTTGATTTAAATCCCAAGCCGGTATCCGTTTAGCATTTTTGCGATAATTTTTCTTTTCCGTTTCAATACTTTTCTTCAAGTCCGACCATCCTTTACCGGTTCGAACACATTTTTCTAAGGCTTCCAACCGGGCAAAGAAAATATCCATCGGATCAGAAATTATTTTCTTCCGAACCAAGTGTTCCCCCATAGCCCGGGCAGCCTTGCGAATGGGTAATGTCAGACGGGTCGTCTGATAGTGTTCCACATCATCTAACACCGTATAGGTATCAATCAAAGCCAAAAATTGATACACAAACAACTTTAAGTCTTCTGGGATAAGGGCAATAACTGATTTGACGGCCTCATATTTTTGAACCAGCAACGCTCGTTCTTTTTCAGTCGGTGCTTTCGTGTTTGGATTTTTTACAATCAAGATAATGTTATCCAATACCACATTCGGTTGTTCAATCCACGTCGGGACATAATAATCAAAATCCGTTTCCCGATGACCGTGGTGCGCCAGAAAATCGTTAAAAGCGGCCTAGAATTCGGGATATTTTTTCAAGTATCCACGGGATAAAAAGGCTTTTGATGACATTGACGTTATTTTCTGATGCAATTCTTTGTCTTTTAAAATCATTTGCGCCAGGCCATACAATTCGTTATTCACCTGGGCCGTGCGCGTTTCGCTTGTCGAAATAAGGGCATCAAACAAACGATTAACCTGATCACTGTCTTTAATCAGCAATCCCAATACCCCTTTCAAGATTTTATAAAGCAATGCCTGGGTAATGGAAATTGCTATATTCGGCTTGAAATATTCGGTTCCCAATGTCACGATTCGTTGAGCATAATCCCATGTTTCAGACAGGGAGTAATGACTGATATCCTCGGCCATCAGAGCACCAATTTGTTGCAAATAATTATCCAGATGCCGCATCCATTGTTTGGGTAGCGTGATGGCATAATCAAACCGCTTTTGTAATTGCGGCAATTGATTTATAAGGTTTTCAAACGATTTTACATGGAACGGCGATTGCTCCATATAAAGCCAAACCGCATTTTGATTCCCATAAATATAGTTATCAAACATGGCAAACCATTTGCCGTTAAACGGTGGTAATCCCATCAATTCAAAGGAATGTTTCAAGGATACATGGAATGCCCGCTCTACATAATCCCAGGTAAAAGGTGTCAGCACATTCGGATAACGTTCGGCCGATTCATCCCGAGTCCAATGCGGAGCAATCGTCGTAATGGGACGGGCCTGTAATAAGAACAATTTTTTCTTTTCAATCGCCCATTCAATATCCTGCGGAAAGCCGTAATATTTTTCCACATCACGATTCAGTTTGGCAATTTGTTCCACTTCTTTAACCGTCAAGCAACTTTTATCGGCCAATGCCGGCTTGATTTTTTGTTCAATTGTGCCCGTCGGAGTCGGTAAAATACAAATCTTTTTGTGTGCAATCGATGAACTTTGCGTTTTTAAATCTTTTTTGGAAACGATAAACTGATCAACTTCGGCCTCTCCGCTGACAACCGATTCACCCAATCCGTAATTGGCGTTAATCATTATTTCCCGCACATTACTGTTAATCGGATTGATTGAGAAACCAACCCCGGCTTTTTCGGCATGAACCATTTGCTGAACAACAACGGCCATTGTCACTTCATCTTGGGAAAAACCTTGTTGATGGCGATATAAAATCGCCCGATCATGCCACAGTGAAATAAAACAATCACGAATTTTTTCAACGATTTCATCGGCTCCGTGACAATTCAAAAAAGTATCGTGCTGACCGGCAAAGGCCGCCCCGGACAAATCTTCCATCGTGGAAGAAGACCGAACCGAAAAATACATTTCCTTCGGGAACTTTTTTAATCCTTTTTTGATTGATTTAACCACGGAATCCGGCAATTTAACAGTCTTTAACTTTTGACGAATTTGAATGGCCTGCTTTTCCAACACATCCGGACGGTTGTAATCCAGTTTCTTCAAAAGAGCGGCTAAAAATTTAGCACCCGAGATAAAAGCCTGATAAGCCTCAGCCGTTACGATAAAACCAAATGGGACGGGAAAACCGGCTTGGGTCATTTTGGATAAATTTGATCCCTTTCCGCCGGTCAGGCGAATTTCTTTGGCCAATACCTCATCAAAAAATAATATATCGTTCATTTTAATCTCCTTTCTGATATCTGTAATGCTTCATCAAATATAGACAACCGGCGGCCAGGGCAAATCCGACCATACAGTCAACCGTATAATGATATCTTAAATAAATTGTTGAAAACCAAAGCAAAAGACAAATCGGTGCAAAAATGATAAACCAACGCCGATGATAAAAATAATCTGCCCCCAATATCAACAGAGAAACACCGCAATGTAAACTGGGAAAAACATCAGTATAATTGGTTCCTTTCGGATATGCCCAATTCAGCAAATCCCGAAAAAACCAAGCGTCCAGCGGATCGGTAAAGGTATCTTTTAAATACAGATACGGACCATAGGCCGGCACCAGGATATATCCGATAAAACCAATCGCATACAAGGACATTAACCCTACATAAAAACGTTGACGAACCTCTGCCCCGTCAAACAAATAAAGAGCGGAGCGCAAGAACAGTTGCACCATAAACAGCATATAAGCCAGGCTGAGGACCTCAGTCATCAGGGGATGGGCAAACGGTTCCATAGCAACGGATAAATTTTGTCCGAAAACAATGGTATCGATTTGATTGAGCAATGCATCCTTATGCCCTGCCGGATTGATAAGCGGAGATATATATTCCACGGCATTAAACATACCGTTCATAATCAAGATATATGCCCCCAGGCGCACAAACGGCCGGTGACAAAAAACAAGACCGACCACCAAAATCATCATGGCAACGGAAAATACACTCCATCCCGAGAGGCCAACATACCAAAACAACAAGCCCGTTTGTAATCCCAAATAGCACAACCACAATGTTTCATGCGGTAAAATTCTATGAACAAAGTTTTTTAATAATTTCATATTGACTCTCTTGAAACAGTGAATACCCTTGACGATATAGCATCCAATTGATTAAGGCATATGTGTGTTTTTTAAACGCTCCATACAGGTGCAATCCCCATAAGCTGAACAAAAAGGCTCCTCCCATCCATAAAGGGGAACAAAACAATCCTACCACATACATCAAAGCACCGGCCGGATATCCGACCAATCCCCGCCATAACGAAATAGTATTCGGGTCGTGCAATCGGGTCCGACCAGCCAAATATCCCATCAAAATCGGTATCAAATTAAAAAGAAGCGTCGGCACGACAATCGGTATCGTAATACCGACAACCCATACAGATTGTAAAACCGATTGCGGATAGATTTTAACTCCTTTATAAGACAGCATACCAGCCGGTATTTTCTGATGATATTGCCGGACGATATCTGAAATATCCGCCCGTTCCCGTATCCGGTTCAGAGCCGTCACATAACTCATTTTTTTGGATAATGCCGCCAAAACAGCCGCCTGGTGTGCCAATTGCTGTGCTTCAACCGATGAATAAGAAAAAGTAATTTTTTCAAATTCCGACAGTGTCTGTCGCCCGATATCATCCGCTGTCATATCCGCTGAAACCGATATTTTCTGCCCGCCGATCACCCAAACAGAACCACCCAATTTTGTCGGATCATCATAAATAATCGCCATCGGCAGAATATCGGTCCGATTTCCGGCCGCCGTATTCATTTGGGCCATTTTGGCATAACCGTTATGGAAGGGCAAATGTGTCGGTCCCAAAGAACTGGTCCCCTCGGGAAAAAGGCACAAAGGCTCTTTATCCCCCCTCAGAACAGCTAAACAAGCCCGTAAAGACGACGTATTAGATTGCTCTTTGTCGGCTGTATCTTTGGCTCGCGAAACAGCAATTCCGGGGAAAAGAAAACGTAAAAAAGCATTTTTTTGCAACTGACGTGCCAGCAAAAACACGCCTTTTTTTAAAACCGAATGATATACAAAACCGTCTATGGCACCGTTGCGATGGGATAAAATCAGCAGATTTTCCCGAATATCACGCGGTAAATTTTCGGCATAAATATGTCGAAAATAAGTCCAAACATAGAGTTTACATATAAAATTTTGTATCAATCCCCGCATCTTTTACCCGTTTCAAAATCTGAGTCGGATTATAAAATATCATTTCCGGATATGCAATAAAAAACTTGCATTTCATCCGTTTTTGATTATGATAGTCATATTCACATAAAAAAAGGGGAATGAGTATGTCTGAAAATATCTTGAAAACAAAACGTTTTTTGCCATTGTTGTTGACTCAGTTTTTTGGGGCTTTAAACGATAACCTGTTCAAAAATGCCCTGCTGATGCTGGTCACCATCCGATTGGCGGATAAGGCCGATATTCTATCCAATGTCATCGCAGCCCTATTCATCATTCCGTTTTTTTTGTTTTCGGCAACAGCCGGTGAAGTATCCGATAAATACGACCGTGGCCGGATTGCCCGTATTCTGAAAGTCACCGAATTGATTTTGATGACTTTCGTCGGAATTATCTACCTGACACAATATCTGCCGGGATTGATTTTGCTATTGGCCTTGATGGGGACACAATCGGCTTTTTTCGGACCGGTAAAGTATGCCTTGTTGCCACAACACCTGAAACCCAGTGAATTGGTAGCTGGTAATGCCTATGTTGAAGCTTCAACCTATATGGCGATTTTAATCGGCCTGATTGTTGGAACATTGTTGCCGATCGGCGGTGTTATTCTGTTGCTGATAACCCTAGCAATAATGGGAGTTATCTCGGCCTGGCAAATCCCTGTAGCCCCGCCTGTGCGTCCTGATGCCACTATTCATAAAAATATATTAAAATCAACGGTGACAACTCTGTCCCTGATTTATAAAAATAAAATCGTGTTTCGCAGTATATTGGGGGCTACCTGGTTTTGGATGATCGGGGCATTTGTTGTCGTTCAAATTTACCCGCTGTCGGGTAATATCTTAAATGCGGGCAATACGGTTATTACCCTCTTTTTAATCCTGTTTTCGGTCGGTGTTGCCTGCGGTTCGCTGTTGTGCGGTCATCTAATGAAGGGCATGATACACACAACCTATATCCCCATCAGCACCTTAGGGATGGGGGGGTGTTTTCTTGTCCTATATGCCTTGACAAATCAATACCCGACACCGGATGCAACCGTTGGTTTAGCCAACTTTTGGTTCATGCCACACGCCGTTGCCATTTGCCTGACATTGTTCCTGATGGCGTTCTTCGGCGGTATTTATATCGTGCCATTGAATGCCTTAATTCAGGCCAAAGCCCCCAAAGCATATACGGCGTCAATCATCGGCGGAAATAATATCGTTAACTCTTTCGGGATGGCCATGATTTCAATACTGGCCGTTGTTTTATTATCTGCCGGTATAACAATTCCTCAGTTGTTTTTGTTAATTGCGGTTGCCAGTGTCGGCGTTTTCTTCTATGTGTGCCGATTATTGCCGGACGCCTTATTGCGATCAATTTTACAAGGCATATTCGGTCTGTTCTTCCGGGTGCATTTGGATGGCATTCAAAATTTCAAAAAAGCCGGTAAACGTGTATTACTGGTTGCTAATCATACTTCCTTGTTGGACGGGTTGCTCATCGCCGTTTTTATGCCGGAAAGAGTGACATTTGCCATCAACACGGAATGGGCCAAAAAATGGTTTATCAAGCCGTTCGGGATGTTGGTTGATTTATATCCCCTGGATCCGACTAACCCGATGGCTATTCGGTCTTTGATTAACGAGGTAAAAGCCGATAAAAAAGTCATGATCTTCCCCGAAGGTCGGATCAGCGTCACCGGCGGGCTAATGAAGGTTTATGAAGGTGCCGGTGTCATTGCTCAAAAAGCTAATGCAAAAATTTTACCGATTCGGATTAACGGTGCACAATTCAGCAAATTTTCTTACCTGAAACATAAGTTAAAAACACGACTTTTCCCAAAAATCAATATGACAATTTTAAAGCCGCAGCAATTCTCCATCCCCGACGGCATTGTCGGTCGGGACGGACGGCATTATATTTCCATGCAGTTATATGATTTAATGGCTGATATGATGTATGCGACATCAAATATCAATGAACATCTGTTTCGGTCACTGTTGGAAGCCGCCGATTTACACGGTTGGAATCATAAAATCGCGGAAGATATTTCACGTAAACCGATATCCTATCGCACACTGATTCAAAAAGCCTACATTTTAGGACGTGCCTACCAAACGGATATGCCGCACGAAGACTATGTGGGATTGATGTTGCCGAACGGATTGGCCAATGTGGTCAGTTTCTTTGCCCTGCAATCTGTTGATAAAGTGCCGGTTATGCTTAATTTTTCGCAAGGTGTCTCACAAATTATTTCCTGTGTGAATACGGTTCGTTTAAAAACCGTCATTACATCCCGTTTGTTTATTCGGGTTGCGCATTTAGAGCATTTAGAACAGGCTTTGACAACCAACGGCACACGCATTATTTACTTAGAACGATTTGCAAAAAACATTCCCTTTGCAGATAAAATTGTCGGCTATGGCAAATACCTGGCTCAAACAAAACCCATTCATTCAGCCGATCAAACAGCTACCATTCTGTTTACGTCCGGTTCGGAAGGAATGCCGAAAGCCGTCTTACTGTCACATAAAAACTTACAGGCCAATCGTTATCAAATTACCAGCGTCATGGCCTTTAATTCATCAGATGTCTTTTTCAACGCTTTACCGATGTTTCATTCGTTCGGATTATCGGTCGGCACCGTTATTCCGATTTTATCGGGGGTTAAGGCTTTCTTTTACCCGTCACCGCTTCATTATCGGATTGTGCCGGAATTGGTCTATGACACCAATGCCACCATTATCTGCGGAACGGATACATTTTTCTTCGGATACGGACGGATGGGACATCCGTATGACTTCTTTAACTTGAAATATGCCGTTGTCGGCGGAGAAAAATTAAAAGAGCAAACTGCCGATTTATGGATGAAAAAATTCGGGGTCCGTATTTTGGAAGGCTATGGAGCTACCGAAACAGCACCGGTTTTGGCTCTGAATACGCCCATGAACATCAAAATGGGAACGGTGGGGCGTCTTTTACCCCATATTCAATACAAGTTGATGACTGTCCCCGGCGTAGAAGACGGCGGCCAACTCTGGGTTCGAGGAGACAATGTCATGCAAGGCTATATGAAAGCCGATAAACCCGGACAATTGCAACCGCCGAAAAATCATTGGTATGACACCGGCGATATCGTATCCGTTGATAATGACGGCTTTATTGCCATCCGGGGACGGGCGAAACGGTTTGCTAAAATCGCCGGAGAAATGGTATCTTTAACTTCTGTGGAACAAATCGTTGATCAACTTTATCCGGGCTTTATTCAGGGAATTTTAACCGAACCCGACGTCAAAAAGGGAGAGCAATTGATTCTGGTGACCAATAACGAAAAAGCCACCGTAGCCGAACTGCGACAATTTTTCCGTGATAACGGATTTAGCGAATTATGGATTCCCAAACGAGTGGTTTATTTAAAGCATCCTCCCGTTTTGGGAACCGGTAAGTTTGACTATCAAACAGCAAAAAAGCAGTTAAATGATGAAAAATAAACTTTTACCCTATTCGGCTCAAATAGAGCCGGTCATCGGGACTGATGTAAAATCATTGAATGATTTAGAAACATTTTATCGGAATGTTTATCTGGATTGCTTTACCAATAAGGATGAACGGGAAAGTTTAAATAATTTGTTTTTTTATTTAAAAAGAAGCACCAAAACCCGTCTATGGAAATACCATATTATTTTAATCAAGGATAACACGGGGTCTATCTTGGGTGGTGCCATTTTTGATTATTTCAAAAAATCAAATACCGGAATGGTTGAATTTGTTGCCATCCGAAAAGATTACCAACATTTGGGGCTTGGCTCTTTTTTGTATCGAGCTATTTTAAGGTATCTGATTGCCGATGCCCGACAAAACCATCTGACAAAACCGGCCTATGTTTTTTGTGAGGTAGAAATTCCGGCAACCCGTGGTCGGTATAAAAAGAATATCCTTTTTTGGAATCACCACCGCTTTCGGCACCTAAATTTTCAATATATCCAACCAAACTTATCTCCGGGGCAAAAAGCCCTGAATAACCTATGGCTAATGATGCGTGGCACCGATACATCCGTGCCGGGGCAATTGATTTTAAACGTTTTATCAGACTACCTAAAATACGGTATGAATATCCCCAAACCGACACAAAACCCCCACTACCGCAAAATGAGGCAAGAAATTACCCGCATGGGAAATGTGTCAACATCAACGCTGTCAGAATCGACACGACCATCCGGTAAACATCGACTTACTTCAAAAAATACTCAATCGTAGAAACAACGCGCACTTTTTTGTTAATTTGTTCGGATTCGTTTTGATCAACTGTTTGTTCACGAGCCGTAATGGAAAACACGCCCTGATTGGCTCGACGAATATTTCCAACCCGTGATCCCGAATTTTTGGCAAATTCTTCGGCGGCCATACGGGCATTGAGTGTAGCTTCCTTTAACATGGTCGGTTTGATATCATTCAATTTTGTGTAAGCATAAGCTACATTATTCCCATAAGGATTAAAGGTGACACCTTGCGAAACCAATTCACCGATATCGGGATATGATTTTTGGACCAAATGCACCTGACTTGTGCGCACCATCATTGTTTGGTTAAGGGTATATCTAGCCGAAATGGTTGATTTATCCCGATACGAATCGGCATAGGCATCCTGCATGGTCAGTCCCTGGACTAAAATTTCATCAGGTTTAAAACCGGCTTTCAATAAAAATTGAGTAATCAGATCCTGTTGATTTTCAATTTGTTTTTTTGCCAGAAATAAATCATTATCGGCCGATTGGAAGCGAATGGTCCACAGGGCCAAATCCGACACAACGTCTTGTTCGGCCAATCCTTTCACCGTTACGGTCCGATCATCCATTTTTGTATGATAATAATAAAATCCCGGAAAGAAACCGGCCAGTAATAAACCTAATCCGATAACACATGATGAAATCACAATATTTTTTTGCATACTTTTTCCTTTCATTTCAATTTCGGTTTTTGTGGAATTAACGGAAGACCTGCTTCCGATTGATAATCCGGAGTTGGTTTCCAAGTCTGATTGCGCCCAAAGAACGCTATTTTTCCCCGAACAACTAAGTTTTCACCGTCGCGCCAAATTTCACAACCGTAAACTTTACCCTTTTTCGGATCTAAAATTTCACCGCCCGAGTAATGTTTTCCATCCGGTTCTAAGTCCCAAATAATATCCAACCCAATAATGGCTGGAGAATTCGGCAGATTGGCCTTTGCCTCTTTATTTTTGAGCAAATCAACGATTCGGCCATAATATTTTCCTCGATACTCATAGATTTGGACGATACTTTTTGCTTCATTTGTTTCATCATCAATCGTGGTCCAAAACCCTTCTATGTCGGCTGCCGCCCAAGACGAAGCGGCCCAAAATACAAATGTCAATATAGCGGTCAATATATTTATTTTTTTCATAGCAAACTCCCTTTTGTATTCTTGATATGCTAATCCAAAATCTCTTTAAAATCAAGATATTTTATAACAAATTGAAAAACAATACTTTTTCGATAATACGCTTTTTTTTATCACTTTCTTTGTTTTTTTACTTGCTTTTTCCAAAAAAATATGGCATAAATACATCCACGCAGCAAGATTGCGGGTGTAGCTCAGGGGTAGAGCGCGACCTTGCCAAGGTCGATGTCGAGGGTTCAAATCCCTTCGCCCGCTCCAATTTCAATTTAAGTCCTTGATTTTCAAGGACTTTTTTGCGCTTAAAATGAGGGAGCCCTCTTGTCCAGTGCACCCACCAGTGGTTCATATAGAAACAGGTTTTAATCATCCTGATGAACAAACACTTTTAACCGAGAGGACACCGTGCACAAGCAGACAAATTATCCATATTTCACCAGAAGACAAAATGGTTTTCATACCCCGATGATTATTTTAAAACACACTTTCCGCCAGTTATTTGCCGTGGCGTATTTGTCGAATCACACTTGGCACAATCCGTAGTTGAAGCTTCATATGCCATCGCATCCGAACAGGGCAAACATACCCAATCGCCGTAATCATCTTTTCCTTTAAAATAGCCATTGGGACATCCGCCGGACAAAGAGCATTTATTCCCGACCATAGTGCGCTTATAGGGTGTGCTGTCACATTTGGCACATTCCTCGGCCGATGTTTCTTTGGCCGCCGTATTTGAGCAAATTGTGCAGTTCCCGTTGGCATTTTGGAACCAGCCCTCCGAACAAATCGGATTACAATAATTACCGGAAACTTTTCGCGGATTATCCGTCAAAGCACATTTGTTACATTGTTCTGCCGTCGCGGCATAGCGCATCCGATCCGAACAAGCGTGACACTCCCCGCTTGTATCCTGAAAATAGCCGGTCGGACAAATTTTTAAAACACAATATTTTCCATTCATACCACGCGGATAATCGGTTGAATCGCATTTAGCACATTCTGCCTCTGTGACAGGCGTGCGCTTATTCGCATCCGAACAGGTGCGACACTCCCCGCTTGTATCTTGAAAATAGCCGGTCGGACAAGCGGACGGGAAACACTTGTCTCCAAATATTTTTCGGGAGTTATCCGTATCATCGCAGGCCGAACAGGCGGCGGCCGTTGAAACATAGCCGTCCTTATCCGAACAACTGCGACAAACCATATAATCCGTTTGGAAAAATTGCCCGTTTGCACAAAGTCCGCAATAAAGAGTTCCTTTATCACTTCCCAAAATACGGGGTGTATTCGTCTGATCACACTTGGCACATTCGGTTTCATCATAGGGCTCATAGCGGCCGATCTGAGAGCAAGAGATACATGTCCCGTTTTTGCCCCGGAAAGAGCCCGAGGAGCAGGTATCTAAAACACAACTGTTCCCTTCCATTTTGCGTGACGGATCAGAACATTTGGCACATTCCTCCGCCGTCGTTTGATATCCCGTCATATCCGAACAAGAGCGGCAATTACCGTCCGCATCATAGAACTGTCCCGACGGACAGGAAGCGGGTTTACAGAATTGGCCGAAAACCTTGCGAGAGGAACCGGTATCGGCACACTTGGCACATTCGTCGGCCGAGGCACGATAACTATCCTGTGCGGAACATTCCCGACACAAACCTTTTGAATCCTGAAACCAGCCGCCATGACATCCCCCAAGGGTGCAATAATTCCCGTCCATATACCTGTGATAGGGTGTGCTGTCACATTTGGCACATTCTTCGGCCGATGTTTCTTTCGCCGCCGTATTTGAACAAATTGTGCAGTTCCCGTTGGCATTTTGGAACCAGCCGTCCGGACAAATTAAATCACAATAAGCCCCGTTCATTTTTCGAGGATTCCCTGTGGAATCGCATTTTTGGCACTCCTCGGCGGATGCCGTATATCTGTATATATCCGAACAGGAAACACATTGTCCCGCCGCATTCAAAAAGTATTTTGACGGACAATTGCATGTATTTCCCACACAAACATAACCGTCTGAACATTGGCTGTCCGACAGGCAACAATTTGTCGGCTCCGCACATTCATTTCCGTTATCCGGACAACATTCTGTCACGGTACCGTTGCAATTATGAATGGGGATGACTTCGCTTCGACAAGAGGGTTCTTTTGTCCCCGAATCAGAGCCATGTTTTTCACCAGCCTCGGCCCCACCCGTCGATCCGCCGGAAAAAGCCGAAACATATAACATATCATAAAAACGAAATAAAATATTGTTTTCATCCGAATCACAACGACCGTTCACGACACCGTTTACGGTTATTTTCTTGGGTAAGGACCAACTGGCAGACATAACTTTTTCACAAACCCCTTTGGGGACATCAAATACCGTCAGGGAAAAGGTGCGATCATTATTTTGAACCGCCAAAAACGGATAGTCCATCAGATTATGCGTCCGAAATTCCGTTAAATCCAACTGGCGACCTGATCCGATTTGAACATGTGCCGTTGTCACCATCATATGCACACTGTGCAACAATTCATTGGCTCTATGCTTATCCAAGGCATAACGATAGCCCAAAACTCCGCCCAGACTTAATAATCCGACAATGGCCAGCACCCCAAGCATTTCGACCATACTGCGACCCGAATCGTTCCGCATCGACTAATCCCTTCCGTTTTTGATTGTGTTCTTTTATTTTAAGCAAATATTTTTGAAAGTCAATCTTTAAATCGTATATTTTTGTTTTTCGGCGGCAGCCATTTTTAAAACAGCGGGCGGAATAACAATTTCAGGATGGGAATGTTGCATATATTCCACATACTTATATTCAACATATTTGAACAAATCAACAATCTGACGAATTTTTTCTCGGTCACATAATTTGTGATTTTGTGCTTGATAAGCCTCTATCAGAGCCTCCCCCCATTCCGAATCGGACCGTCCGACAAATCGGCCGATATCAGCATGCGGATCAGAAACAGAAACAAAGGAAAAATCGATAATACCACTGACCCGATAATCATCCCCAACCAAAATATTTCCCGGATTAAAATCTCCGTGAACGATACACGGCTTTTTCATTTGTTGTTCCAAAACAACCAAATTATGGTGGTAATCCAAATCATATTGTCCCTGATGGACCGTCGCCAAACCACTTAAAAAGTCATTCAAACTTTCCGTGACGGCCGTCGGTAATGTTTCGATCGGCAAATGATGCAATTCTGACAGAAACAGCGCCATATCAGCCACAATCTGTTCCCGATCAACATCGGTTGCCGCGTCCATTACCTGCGTCAAAGCCCGACCGGGAATTTTATAATGCATGGAAAACGGTCTGTTTTGATGACTCATCAGATGCATATCCGGAATGCGTATCGTTGTTTTTCCTTGCAAGCATTGACAAATTGTGCAATCTTTAACCATCATTTCGGCAAAGAATAAATTCCTGGGAAACCGAAAAATATAATCATGCAATTCCCCATGAACATCAATGGTAATATTTGTCCATCCCGTTGGAATGATTTGGGCTCCGATAACCGAATCATTCTTCCCGATTGTTTCATAAATAATTTGCTTTAATTCAGTTTCATTCGGTTCAAAAAATTGGTACATTTAAAAAACTCCAAATTGTTTCATCCAATATTTCTTCGCTTTTAAAATAGGTTTCGGATTCTTCACACGATTATTGTGGCGATATTTTTCCAGAAAACGAGGGACACTCCTATTCCGGAAAGATGTTTGCTTTATCGGATGAGTCTGATAATGCGTCCACAACCAAATCCGATCCGATTTTTCAAAGAAATCAGCCTGCACCAAAGCCTTTAAAGATGGGGCCAAAGCATTAAAAAAGTAATCCGACGACGTCGGTTTAACATATCGTCCCGTTTGGATTTGCCGACGACGAATAAAAGCATCAGATACTTTTTTAGGAACGCATAAAACATGCATATAAACGCGATAACCGTAGTGTTTAGCCAACATCATCAGATATAAATCTATTTCGGGCTCCAATAATGTCATATCCAACACCAAATTGATTCGGGAACGAACACAATATTGATAAAATAAAACCAAAGCCCTTAATGCAAAACCGTTTGTGTTTTCCCGCATTTTATCCGGTTCGGTTTGCTGCCAAAAAGTATATTTCGGATGGAAGGGGGCAAAGGCACCAACATTGATTTTTAAATAAGGAATACCCAATAATGCTTCTTGAACAGCCGGTGTTAACTGGGATGATTTCCCGCTACCGGATTGACCCGCCATCCGAAAAAGAAATGGATGTTCCGACGATAACTTGTCCGTCCGGAAATACCGAATAATATCATCCATCGGAATACGGTTTAGCAATTCATCTTCACACGGGAAAATCCGCTGGATAGCGGCAAAGGCCCGCCGTTCAAGTTCTTGAATTCCCGCAACTGACATATCATTCTGTTCCGACATAATGTTCCAATTTATAGGAAATAATTGTGAAAGTCAATTGAATAAAGCCGAATTTGCTCCTATTTACAAAGTCGGAGGAAAAAAATATGCGATATTTAATTTATTTTATGATTTTTTTGGCGGTATCAGCCTTCGTCCTGTTGGGCCCATGGCGTCATGCCATACCGGAAAACAGCGATGGGACCTATGTTTTGGCCGTTCAAAAATAAAAGAAAAAAACACACATAAACAAAAAAAGACATTTTTTTCAAAAAAAAGTAAAAAAACACTTGACCGATTGAAAAAAAGGTGTATTCTGAAAGTAAGGATAGAGGGAACTCTTCTATCTGAAACTAAAAAAAAAGAAAGGAAAATAATATGAATAAAATGTTAAAATATGCTATGATGTCATTGGCGGTAGCAGTGACTTTCACAGCGGTCGGCGCGTTTGCTGCCGGTGATGGTAACGTGTTTAATACAGTGCTTGATCGGATGTTGGTGACATTCCGGAACTCACGTTCTGTGATTTTCGTGGTCGGCGGCTTCGGTTTAATCGGCTTAGGCTTTGCGGCCATCTTCGGTAAAGTG
The DNA here is from genome assembly GCA_017453485.1 of Alphaproteobacteria bacterium. Classification (GTDB taxonomy): domain Bacteria; phylum Pseudomonadota; class Alphaproteobacteria; order CAAHEQ01; family UBA3637; genus CALXZG01. Next base: position 58,255 of record JAFTEW010000042.1, read on the forward strand.
AACTGGAAATGGTTGGCGGCTTTGGCTTGCGGTTTGGCCATTGTGGCTGTTGCCGGTCAGGTTGTTGACTATGTCACACGTCAAGACGTTGGTCAAAACAAGGTCGATGTGGTCGGTTCTTCGTTTGGTGATACGTTGTCGGATAACGAATCTGGTTATTCTACTCACTATTCACCGGATCAAATCGACTTACACGTCAACTAAGTTAGTGAGTCTTTTTCACGGCACCCCGTCATCCGACGGGGTGTTTTTTTATCGTTCTGTCATTTTCGGATTTTTCTTTTTCCCATGTCATCCTGGGCCAAAGGCGACGCCGTCAGACGGCCCCAAGCGTCAGCAAGCGGGTAGCCAAAGGGAACAATTCATTAAACACATAAAATCCACCTGTCATCCTTGCGCAGGCGAGGATTCATAGAACACGCAAATCTTTATATTAAACCGGCTTTTGAAAAACCAGGACACGTTCTATTCCACCGAAATCCCGAATTGTGTCAATATGCCGGAATACATTTAAAAACAGGCTGCGGACATCATCTGCCTGGCCGATACCGATTTCCAAAAACAAATATGACCCTGGTTTTAAAAGGGAACCAACACCCGAGGCTAATGCCCGATAGGCATTCAGGCCATCAACCCCTCCATCCAAAGCCATTATCGGGTCATAATTTCGCACATCCGGGGAAAGGGTTTCAATATCCTTTGTCGGGATATAGGGCGGATTGGATACAACGATATCAAATTGGCCCAAATCCTTACCCCAATCTGGGTTCATAAAATCCCGTTTAACCAATTCGGCAGAGCGGGAATGGCGATTCTGTTCAGCCACCGCCAAAGCCTTAGCCGAACAATCAACCCCGATACCTTTGGCCATCTGATATTCATCTAATAAGGAAAACAACAAACAACCGCTCCCGGTTCCGATATCCAATATTCGATAAGGCTGGCTTTGATCAGGATAATACTGTAAAACGGCTTCAATCACCTTTTCCGAATCGGAACGGGGGTCCAACACATCCTTGTTTACAACAAAATCCGATTTCCAAAAACCGCGAGAACCGATGATTTTAGAAATCGGTTCATGATTTAAACGCCGTTGAAGAACATCATCTATCCGTTCCGGATGATACTTCATCAACAACCGAGCATCCAATAAAGGCGTATCGGATACCGTTTTTAACCGTTCGGCTAATTCTTTTAAATTCATCTATTCCATTTCCGCCAGACGCGCCATTTGGTCTTCCGTAATCAAGGCATCAATAAATTCATCCAAATCACCGTCCATAAATTCGTGCAGTTGATAGGATGTTTTATTAATTCGATGGTCCGTCACACGCCCCTGCGGAAAATTATAGGTCCGTATCCGTTCCGATCTGTCACCGGAGCCAACCTGATTTTTCCGATTTTGAGACCGTTCTTTATCCAAGGCCTGACGCTGCATATCATAAAGGGCTGTCCGCAGACGCATCATGGCCTTTTCTTTATTTTTAAATTGGGATCGTTCTTCCTGACATTCCACAGCGATTCCGGTCGGTTTATGCACAATCCGGATAGCACTGTCCGTTTTATTTACGTGCTGACCGCCGGCCCCTGATGCCCGACATGTCGTAATTTCCAAATCGGCTTCATTTATTTTCACATCGACTTCTTGGGCTTCAGGCAAAACAGCCACCGTAGCCGCCGATGTATGAACCCGACCGCCGGCTTCGGTTTCTGGAACCCGTTGCACCCGATGAGCCCCCGATTCAAATTTTAATCGGGCAAAAACAGCATGACCGGAAATCTGGGCAACGGCTTCTTTATAACCGCCCAGTCCCGTTTCATTTAAGGACAAAACCTCAAACTTCCATCCTTTATTGGCAGCATAGCGTTCATACATCCGAAACAATTCAGCCCCGAACAAAGCGGCTTCTTCCCCACCGGTTCCGGCCCGAATTTCTAAAACGACATTACGATCATCTGCCTCATCCCGGGGCAACAGCAAAATTTGGATTTGTCGTTCCAACTCCGGTAATTTCTCTGTCAGCTCCCGAATTTCTTCGGCGGCCATCTCTTTCATATCCGCATCCAAAGAAACATCCGTCGATAACGTTTTTGCTTCCGACAAATCATGGCAACATTTTTTGTATTCGTTTCCGACCCGGACAATATCTTCCAATGAACTCAATTCTTTGGATAATTTCACAAATTCATCACCACTGGCACCAGCCGCCAGCAAAGCGGTAATTTCCTCGTGTCGGGACAAAATTGTCTCTAACTTTTGTTCAAAATTCATCGGTTATTTTCCCGTTAATCCCGCAGCATCCAAAGTAATACCGGCCTTTGTCTGACCTTTATTCCCCAACGCTTTTTTCTTTTTACCGTCGATATAAACATCCAATCCGCCGGCATTCGTTGTTTTCAGAACAAGGCCCTCGGAATCCTCATCCGGGTTATACTTATCACCAACATCCAAAGTCTTTTCCAACAAGACCCGATCGGCTTCTACATCCCGAACTTCAATCCAAACCTTATCCGTTGCAACCAAAGAAACGCGGGCAGCTTTTTTCAATCCGTAAACGACCGGCGTTCTTTTCGGAAGCGGCGGCGGCAAAGGTTTAGCCTTTTCATCTTCTTTTTTGACTTGACCATTGACATTCGACAATTCATCTGCCGTCATGGGGGCCGAAACAATTTCGCCGCCCTGTTCCGTCACCGTTTGACTCACAATCGGCATATCCGGCTCGGGAGCCGGAGTTTCAATCATCGCTTTATAAACGTTCCAAACCAAATACAGCAGCATCAATGCAATTAACGATTTAATAATTGTTTTGGCAGAGGGCATTAATTTGGGATCCGCATTGTGCGGCATATTCAAAGGCTCATCCGGGATATCAGTTGTCTCCCGATGAAACCGGGCTACCAATTCTTCGGCATCTAGCCCCAAAAAGACGGCATATGTCCGCAAAAAACCGATTCCATACACCAGGGCTGGAAAATCATGGTATCGTCCTTTTTCCAGTGCCTCCAAATAGACTTCTTTAATCCGGAGCTTTTTGGCAATTGAAGATAACTTCATATGTCGGGCCAAACGCGCCTGTTGCAGTGCCATCCCCAGCGTCAGCGGCAACATTTCTTCACTTGCAGCCGTTTCTGTTTTCGGCGGACGTCCCCGGGGCCGTTTTTGTTCCGATACCGGCAAATCCGCTGCTTCCGCAACGGGTGCCACCGGAGCAGTCTTACGGGGTCTTCCCCGCGGACGCTTAACAACATCCGGTGCCATTTGTTCCTTTGGGTTCATATCCCGAATTACTTCTTTTTTTTGCTCTGTTGTTTCCATAGAAAACCTCGTTAATTTAAAATTAGGAGTATTGTAGCCTTTTTTAATTGATTTGTAAAGTCTTTTTTACCGGCACGACAAATACGTATTGCATTTTTCAACGCCTTGTGGTATTCTGTTTTCCCATAAAGTAAAGGATATTAAAAGAGGATAACAAATGAATCTGCTGAATCAAATCAAAGAAAAAGTGACGGCGGCCTATCAGGCTTGCGGTTTTAGTGCCGACAATATATTGGTTCGCCTATCGGATCGGCCGGATATCGGGGATTATCAGTCAAACGGGGCTTTACCGCTGGCAAAAAGCCTACATCAAAATCCGCGGATGATTGCCGAACAGATTGCTGAAAAATTAAGGCAAGATTCATTTTTTTCAAAGGTGTCCGTTGACGGCCCCGGTTTTATCAATATGACAATATCCGATACAGTTTTGGGAACAATTCTGTTTGATATTTTGGCAAACCCAACCTGTGGCTATGAGCGTCCTGATTCGCCAAAAACAATCTTTTTGGATTACGGCGGTCCCAACGTTGCCAAAGCCCTTCATGTCGGACACTTGCGTCCGGCTGTAATTGGTGAATCCATAAAACGGATTTGCCAATTCGTCGGGGATAAAACCATTTCCGATGTCCATTTGGGAGATTGGGGCAAGCCGATGGGGTTGCTGATCACGGAATTACAGGACAGACAGCCGGACTTACCCTATTTTGATGCCAGCTATACCGGAGATTATCCGTCGGAAGCCCCCTTTACCGCCAAAGATTTGGAAACAATGTATCCGATTGCCAGCAATCATGCCAAAGAGGACCCGACCTTTGCCGAACGCGCCCATGAAAATACCAAATTATTACAGGATGGCCATCGTGGCTATCGAGCCCTGTGGCATCACTTTATTAACCTGTCCGTTTCGGATATCAAAAAGTTATATGACGAATTAGACGTTTCCTTTGATTTGTGGCGCGGAGAAAGCCATGTGCATGAGCGCCTGATGAAGATGATTGACCGCTTACGGGCTGATGGAACTTTAATTAAGGACCAAGGGGCCGAAATTATTCCGGTCGGCAAAGCCAAAGGCGGGAATGACTTACCGCCATTGATCATGGTTAAATCCGATGGGGCGGTTATGTATGCGGCTACCGATTTAGCCACCATTGAAGAACGAGTGGATGAATTCCACCCGGATGCCATTTTATATGTGGTTGACGCCCGACAAGCCCTTCATTTTGAGCAAGTCTTCGCTGGGGCCAAAAAAATCGGTCTTGCCGATAACCTCAGTTTGGAACATCTGGGGTTTGGGACAATTAACGGCACGGATAACAAACCGTACAAGACACGTTCCGGCGGTATCCCGACATTGCGCTACCTGATTGATACAGCCACAAGCGCAGCACTCGGCAAAATGGAATCGGGGGAAATGGGACGTGATTTAACGCCGGACGAAAAAACAAAAATATCCAAAATTGTCGGGGTATCAGCCTTAAAGTTTGCCGATTTAATGAATGAACGCATGAAAAACTATGTTTTTGATGAAGATAAATTAACCGGCACCGAAGGAAAAACAGGCCCGTATTTACTGTATGCCATGGTGCGTATGAAATCCGTATTGGACAAGATGAATGCCGATAGCGACCTATCGGCAACAGACACCGTCACGATAACAACACCGGCGGAACGTCAATTATTGTTGCGTCTGTATGCCTTACCCGATTCGGTTCAAACAGCCTATGACAACCGGGCACCACATGTCATTGCCGATTATTTATTTAAATTATCTCAGGATTTCAATTTATTTTATCACGATTGCCCGATCAAAGGAACCGATGAGGTCACACAAAAATCTCGTTTAACCTTGACAAAATATACATTGTTCGTTGCAAAGAAAATGGCTTATTTATTGGGATTACAGGTTCCGGACAAAATGTAATTCAGGCTTTACCGACCGTTGCCGACAGGCGGAACGAATCAACCCCTATGTTTTTCAGGGCCAGATTCCATCGTTCCTCATAGGGCGTGTGGAACAGGATTTGATGTGTTGCCGGGGCTGTCACCCAAACATTTCCCACCAATTCATCTTCCAATTGTCCCCGTTGCCAGGTCGCACAGCCCAACGTCATCAGATACTCGCTCGGTCCCTTACCGACAGCGATATCATGCAGAATATCCTGGGTCGCGGTCAAGGCAATATCATCTGTCACGGCATGAGTGGATAAGGTTTGATAATCCGTTGAATGTAGGATAAAACCGCTGGTTATTTTATCGGGGCCTCCCAATAATAACGGAGCAAAATCCGAATCCCGACCGGCCAGGTTTAATTGAGCCAAAATATCCCGTAAAAATAATTTTTCCGCCGGTTTATTGATAACCAATCCTTTGGCCCCTTCCGTCGGTGAATGGGCAAACACATAAATAACCGACCGGTTAAAACGCACGTCGTCTATTCCGGGAACAGCAATCAAAAACTGTCCGATTAAAGAGGTATCCTCAACGTTCATTTTTATCTTCTTCGTCGTAGTCTTCCACAATACCGCTTAAATCCGATCGATTATTTTCATTTGTTTCTTCTTCCTCTAACATATCCAAATCATCGGATCCGATATCTTCATCGGACAAGGGAACATCCTCGGTCATTTGCAACAGGGCATCCTCATCCAAATTTTCATCATCAATTTTCGGAGCGGCTTTTTTGGCCAGTTTCAACAATTGCTTGTTTTTGGCTTCTTCATAGGCCTCTAATGAATACTTTTCCCCGCATTTCGGGCAAGAAAAAGTCTTCTTTCGCATATCATAAAAAAAGGCCCCGCATTTTAAACATTTTCTTTTTAATCCCCATTCCGGTTTTGTCATTTTTATTCTCCTTTACACAACTGTTTTTTTTGGGATTTGACACATTCCAAAGGCCTTGTCAATAAAAAAATGCATCGGGAGCAAAAAAATCCCCGTTTCAAAGCAAAACGGGGATTGTTCAGTAACCCGAATGTTATTTACAGATAACGCCGGCAGCACAAGCATACCCGTCCGGACGACCCGACCACACGGTATTATCATCGCGGCAGGCACCACCTTGAACCCAATAATTTTTCCCACAAACACCACTTGGCAATCCGGGAATTTTATTTTTAACAGCATTCAATTCTGCACAGGATAACAAACTTTTTCCAATAGAACTACACCAACTCCGTGCTCCATTATAGGCTAAATATCCCCAGGTGCAATTTTTATCACGGTCTGCGGATCGACACCAAGACCGTAAATCGGACGCTGTATTAAAGTAATAGGTGACACCATCAACAGTTGCGGTCTTAACATTTACTTTCTCACATACATCAGGAGTTCCACCACCCTGATAGTCACCGGAATGCCCGCCGTAATTACAGAAATATCCATCCGGACAGCCATTAATGGAAGAACAAGATTGTCCTTCATTCGGCTTACACCGACCATAGGCATCACAAACCCCTTTCATGCCGGCCTGACTACATTCGGTTCCAGCCGGTAAGAAAGCATGCGTTTGATTACCGTTTGCATCTTCTTCACACGTCATACACGGTGAAAAAGCGCATGTTTCCGGTTCATCCTCACCTTCATCAGAATCCGTCTCTTTCCCCAATGTATTTGTAAAGACAAACGTGATGGTATTGGCTTCGCCCTGGTCACAGGATCCTGATTGTCCCGATTCATCCGTATTGATGGCAATATCCTCGGGCACTTTCCAATCCATACCGTCAATACGCTGACAAACTTCGTCATTCATATCGGATACGGTAATACCGAATGCCCCGTCATTATATTGTTCCGTCGTGACGTCATAGGCACCGTTAATGGATAGATTCCCGTTTTCATCTTTCCATTCGGATAAATTGATTGTTCCCTGGGTGGTCAGTTCTGTGCTGGCCGTCACCGCCATTTGGGATACAGCATTCAAAATCGTATTGGCATTGGATTTGTTAATGGCATAGCGATAGCCCGCTATCCCCCCGATCGTCAATACCCCTACAATGGCCAGAACTCCTAGCATCTCTACCATACTCCGTCCCGATTGTAGCGCAAGCATTCCCTGGTCCGGCATATTTTTTGACTCTATCTCTTGTTTTTTCATTTATGACTCCCAAATTATTAAAACCACCTGGACATCAGGTGGTCGGAGAGTTCACAATCAAAAACTAGAATGATTCTTATGGTCTTTAGGGTTAAACCCCTGGACATTCACCAAAAGCTCCCCGACCGATAGTCCGGGGCAAGGATGATAGGTTTTCTGATACAGAAAGCCTATCATTTAATCTAGTTTTGAGTTTGTGACAACTCTCTGGCACCTTATTTCAGGCCCCAGACAGATACGAGATTTCCCCATATCCGTCTCATGGTATAAAACAAAATCATAATAATTTCAAGAAAAAAATGATATTAGAATGATAACTATTTATTATCAAACAACAAAAATAGACGCTCAGAAATACTCCCGAGCGTCTTTTTTATCAGAAGTCCTTTCGGAATAAACCTATTCGGCTTTTTCTTCTGTTTCAACCTTGGCTTTCTTTGTCGCCTTTTTCTTAGCCGGTTTTTCTTCGGCTGTTTCTTCCTTGGCTTCTTTTTTAGTGGACTTTTTGGCTTTCTTGGCCAAAGCAGCGCCCAAAATATCACCCAACGAAGCACCGGCCGATGTTGAACCAAACTCTGCCATAGCCTGTTTGTCTTCATCGATTTCACGGGCTTTGATAGACAGGTTCAATTTACGTGTTTTCGGATCGAAAACGGTAATTTTGGCATCAACCTTTTCACCGATGGCAAAGCGTTCTGTTTTTTGTTCGGAACGATCCTTGGCCAAATCAGTGCGTTTGATATAACCCTTTACACCATCAACATCAACTTCGATACCAGCATCTTCAATTGCAGAAACGACACAGGTCACAACGGCACCTTTCTTTAATGTTTCCGTTGCATTACCCATCGGATCATCCGTCAATTGCTTAATACCCAAAGAAATCCGTTCTTTTTCAACATCGATGTCCAGGATTTTAGCCTTAACCACCATGCCTTTTTTGTATTCTTTGATGGCCTCTTCGCCCGGTTTATCCCAGGACAAATCAGACGTATGAATCATACCGTCCAAATCTTCATTCAAAGCAACAAAAATACCGAACTCAATCATATTTTTGATTTCGCCTTCAATGACGTCACCGACCTTATGCGTATCGGCAAAGGCTTTCCACGGATTTTCTTTCAATTGTTTCATCCCCAAAGAGATCCGGCGTTTGGATTCATCAACTTCCAAAATGACGGCTTCCACTTCCTGTGACATGGAAACAATTTTGCTCGGGTGAACATTTTTCTTTGTCCAGCTCATCTCGGACACATGGACCAAACCTTCAATACCCGGAGCAATTTCAATAAAGGCACCGTAATCCGTAATATTGCTGATTTTTCCCTTAACTTTGGTTCCGGCCGGATAGCGGGCATCCACACCGACCCAAGGATCGGCTTCCAATTGTTTCATACCCAAAGAGATACGACCACTGTCCGAATTAAACTTAATAATTTGGACTTTCACGGTTTGACCGACAGACAACACATCCGCCGGATTGTTAATCCGTTTCCAGGAAATATCGGTCACGTGCAATAATCCGTCAACACCGCCCAAGTCAATAAAGGCACCGTAATCCGTAATGTTCTTAACGGTTCCTTCAACAACCTGACCTTCGGACAGATTCTTAATAATTTCAGAACGTTGTTCGGCCCGTGTTTCTTCCAAAACAGCCCGACGAGAAACAACAATGTTTCCACGCAATTTATCCATTTTCAACAAAGCAAACGGTTGCGGAATACCCATCAGAGGGCTCATATCCCGAATCGGACGCACGTCAATCTGACTACCCGGCAGGAACGCCGTAGCCCCGTTCAAATCAACCGTAAAACCACCCTTTACACGACCATAAATTGTTCCGGTAACGTGTTCGCCTTTTTCCATGGCTTTTTCCAAATCGCCCCAAACTTCTTCACGACGGGCTTTTTCACGGGATAAAACCGCATTTCCATTACGATCTTCATAGCGATCAATAAAAACTTCAATGGTGTCACCGATTTTTAATTCTTGGGCACCGCATTCTTTCAAGGGGATTTTACCTTCGGACTTTAACCCGACATCAACGATGACATTATCATCATCAAAGCCGATAATCGTTCCGGAGACGAC
>JAFTEW010000043.1 GCA_017453485.1 Alphaproteobacteria bacterium
ATTGGCCGGCCTTTTTGGCTTGTTCATATTGGGCCATAATGGAATTGTATTCTAATTCAACCATACCTGCCGGAACTTCAAAGTCGTATTCGGCGGCTAAGGCATCCAATAAGGAGCGTTTCGCATGCGTCCGGGCTACGGCAGCATATTCTTTGTTCAGCTCGGTTTTAATCATTTCCTTTAATTTGGCCAAATTTTCCATACCGAATTGTTTGGCAAATTCATCATTGATTTCCGGTGTTTTAAATTGACGCAGTTCCTTGATGGTTGTCTTGAATAAGGCTTTTTTACCAGCCAATTCTTTGGCGTGATAATTCGCCGGGAAGGTCACGTTTACATCAACAACTTCCCCAATTTTTTTACCGGTCAATTGATCTTCAAATCCCGGAATAAAAGTATTGGACCCCAAGGCCAGGTAGTAATCTTTACCGTTTCCGCCCTGGAATTCTTTTCCATCAATGGAACCGACGAAATCAATTACGATGACATCTCCTGTTTTAGTGGCCCGTTTTTCTTGGGACGGTTCTGTTGTTTTCTTGGAATCGGCCAATTTTTTCAAGGCTTCTTCAATTTCTTTATCGCCGGCTTCGGCTTTCATACGATTAACTTTGACGGTGGTAATATCTTTGACCTTGACATCTGGCAAAGATTCGACTTCTACTTTAACGGTAATGTCTTTACCGTCTTCAAATTTGTCCAATTCAACTTTAGGACGCAGAGCAGGGCGAATGTTTTCTTTTTTGAAAGTTTGTTCGACTTCTTCCTGGATTAAACTGTCCAAGACTTCCCCTTTTACAGCGGCCCCATATTTGGATTTAATTAAAGCCATCGGGGCTTGACCCGGACGGAATCCGGCAATTTTGGCCTCTTTTTGAACTTCTGCCAAACGGGCATCAATTTTGGCGGCAAAATTTTTAGCCGGAATAACGATTTTTAATGAATGTGATAATTTACTTTTTGTCATAGTATTTCCTTTATAATCAAACTCTGGTGCGGACGAAGAGACTCGAACTCTTACGCTTTCGGCATTGGCTTCTAAGACCAACGTGTCTACCATTCCACCACGTCCGCACAACCGAACACGGAATAGATAGCATATTTTTCCCGAAAAAGAAAGAGTTTTTTGTAAAAAACATTATCCGATGATGGTCCCGATAAGACCCATGCCGATAATGTAATAAATCGGGTTTAATTTAAATCGCAGTGTGAAAAAACACAGAATTAAGAATAAAAGCATATGCGCCATATTCAGTGTGGGATTGGTATTTTTTTGGAAAATACCGATAAACAAAGTTAAAAAAACGAAACTTAATAATCCGATAACGGCCGATTTGACAGCATTAAAAATGGAATCGAACCAGGCTAATCGGCGAATTTTCTTCCAAAAACCGGCTATGGTCGAAACAATGATAAGTGCCGGGCAAATAAGCCCGAACGTTGCAATTAAACTTCCCCAAATACGATGTAATACATATCCTGTATAGGTTGCCATATTTACGCCGACGGCCCCGGGGGTGATCTCGGCCAATGCAATAATTGTTGATAAATCATCTGCGGATAAGTCAGGATAACTGTCAATCAGATTCTGTAAAAACGGAATAATGGCAAATCCCCCGCCAAAGGCGAATAATCCGATATAAAAAAAGTGTCCAAACAAAATAAGGTATGGCATCAGAAAATATCCTTTTTATATCGATAAAAAAGCCAACCGATAAACCCGGCTGTTAACAACGGTATGACTGGCGGCGTTTGAAAGAGGAGAGTCATCCCGGTTAATCCGGCTATCAGCCATCGTCTTTTAAGGGTTAAAACGGTTTTTGCCTGGATGATGAGTATGTTTAAAATCATAACGGCTACGGCAATTCTGACGCCGGTTAAAGCCCGCTGTAATAGGGGATAGTGTTCGGCTTCCGTGATTAAGTTTGCTAACAGTAGAATAGCCAAAACCGCCGGCACAATCATTCCGAAAACGGCTGCGATTCCTCCTGTTCTGCCGCCCAGTCGATTCCCTAAAAAAGCGGCAAAATTAACGGCCATAATACCGGGAAGGGTTTGGCTGATAGTCAAGAAGTCAATCATTTCGGCCGATGTAATCAATTTTTTACGTTCAACAAATTCATGCTTGGCCAATCCGACAACCGTATAACCGCCGCCAAAAGCCAAAGCCCCCATTTTCAGAAAAATAAAAAACAGTTTTAATCCGGACATGTCCCCAATATAGAGCAGTTTTTTATTTATGTCATCTGTTTTTTCTTGCTAAAATTAAAAAATAGCGTTAAACTGCAACGAAAAAAGGAGAAAAAAATGATTTTTTGGTTTAGCGTATTGGTCTTTATTGCCGGCATTATGACATATATGTTATTCCCGCGCAGTGATGCTTATCAAATTCGGATGTATGAGGAAGAACCCAACATCATATCTTTTGTAAATCAGCATCAGGCTGCTAAGGATTTGATGTATCAGATGATTACCTGGCGTGACGGAACTGAGGATAAAATTCATGTGTTCCCTTATGCACAATTAAAATTATCCTTACCCAAACCGATGACGGATAAACATGATATTTATACCGTCAAAACAACCGGTTCTGGGAGTAATAGCGATAGGTATATGACGGCCCTTAACCCGAATCCGGATGAGGGCGTTGATCCGTCAGGCAACTATACCAGTGCCGTTGTGTGTCTTTCTTGGGAACGAACCTGTGCATCGTTGCAGGAATCGGGCTGTGTCAAATGGAATAAAACGGCGAAATGGACCCCGTGCGCTGTCGGTGATCCGGCTAACGGAACGGCTTATGCCATTACGGGTGAGCCATATGTGATAACCTATGGTTATATCCCCGATTGGTGGAGTAATAAAACAATGCGTCGTCAAGCTTGGTTTAAGGCGATTTTGAAACGCACGCACGGTTCTGCTACATGCGGTATCCTGACCAAACAGGGTGCTGATTATGCTATTGAAAATACGCAAAAGTTAACGGGTTTTGAAAAAAAAGGAACACGCTCTGTCGTTCCGAAAGTTGTGACGGATGCGTTAATAGCGAATGTCGGGTTGAATACCTGTGAAACGGCCGGGTGCCCTGATCCGCTGTCGGATGTAATGTTCTGTATGTCGGCGGCATCGAATCCTTATGCCGGGACCCCCATTTTTCAATGGGATACATTAAATAATACCGGTACCGGTCACGAATCGGGTTATCAAACGCCGTTGATCGGTTCCTTTCAAAATGAAAGTTTGGGCAAAATTAACTTGACCGAAAACGGAACATACACCATCACAGGTGTTGTTATTACCGGTAGTAGTGGCCAGATTTTTTCGCTGTCCGAAGGAAAAGATATAGTTGAAAATAGTGAAAAATTAACAGCCGGCTCCGTTTCTGTTGATGTGCCGGCGGATCGCCCCTATATCTTTGTTTATACCGGCGATCCCAGCGGAGTCAGTAGTGGAAATAAACAAAAGTTAACTGTTTATTACACAAAAATGGAGGCTGGCGAACCTGTTTGGACGGCAACGGAAACAGCAACGTCAACGGATGCAGCCCCGGCTTTGTCCAATCCTCAGTTGAGTGACAATCTGATGGCGCTCCGAATTTATCAGGGAGAATTACGGGAACGGTATCTGTTAAAGAATAATAAAGCCGACCGAAAGAGATTTGGATTGGATTCACCTCCAAGAAATTAAGTAATAAAAAAGGTCGGTTCTTTGGAACCGACCTTTTTCTTAGGAAGCAAACTTATTCAAATGTATATAAACTGTCAAAACGGGCAGCATACATAACGTCTTTAACTTTTCCCTTAACACCTTTAATGGAAAGAGAAACACCCTTAGATGAAGCTTCATCATGGGCAATTACAAACATACCTAACGCCGCCGAATCGATAAAATCACAGTTTTCCATATTGAAAACGATTTTTTTATCTTGGGCGCTTTTAATTAAAGAAACAATTTCAAAAAATGTATCATGGTCACGAAAGGTAAACGAATCGGACACGATAATTTCTTTCCCGTCTTTAATATCTACTGTTTTATAGTTCATGGCTCTGTCTCCTTTTTTCTGTATTGTTGCTTATTTTTTTTCATTCGTCAAGCGTTATTTTTTGAAAATGGCATTTTTTTTCCGAAAAACAAGATATGTTGGGTGTCGTCCGGCTGCGATTCCTTTACGTTCATAGCGGGTCGGAACCCAATCCGGTGGTGGAACGGTTGTATCGGGATGGACCTGTTGAAACAGACCAGATAAATCCATTTGCTCTTTGGCCCATTCTGCGTAATCCGCGACATCCGTTGCGACATAGACAGCACCTGTTTCCGATATCAACCGGGCCAAAGCCGGTATGTTTTTCTGATTGATAAAGCGTCGTTCAGCATGACGTGCTTTGGGCCAAGGATCCGGATATAAGATAAAGATGCGTTCGAAAACACCTGACGGAAAATGTGGAAACAAGGGTCTGACATCATCCGGCCAAATACGCACATTATCGGTGCGTCCTTCCTCTAAGTTCGTATGGACAGCTTGTTTCATATGGGAGCCGTTCAGGTGCGCTAATAATGAGGCTACCCCATTCATAAATGGCTCGGCCCCGATTATACCAACAGACGGATATCGTTTGGCCAGTTCCGCCACATGTTCCCCACCGCCGAATCCGATTTCCAGCCAAACCTCTGTCGGAATTATCCCGAATATTGTGCGCACATCCGTTATTGTGTCAGGTATTGGTTTGGGAAATACCACACGCGGCAACAATTCATCAATCAATCTTTGACGGGATGTTTTAATTGGTTTGCCTTTGCGTCGGCCGTAAAATCTTTTGTCTTCCATTATTTCTTACCAACGGTGCTTTTAACATGCCAAATATCTTTGGCGTATTCGCGGACCGTTCTGTCAATTGAAAATTTGCCGGAATTAGCAATGTTCAATAGCGCTTTTCGGGCCCATAACTGTTTGTTTTTATAATCTTGTGCCAGTCGTTCCTGGGTCGCTATATACGATTCAAAATCGGCTAGAATCATATAATAATCCTTAAACATAATCGATTGGAACAAAGGCACAAATAAATCCCGGTCTTCCCCCGGCGTGAATAAACCGGACGTTAAAGAATCCATGACCCGTTTGATGTGCGGATATTGATTATAATAATCCCATGGACGATGGGTCCCGTTCATTTGCCGATCATGGACTTCCTCTGCCGTCAGGCCGAACAAGTAGAAGTTTTCGGCCCCTACTTTTTGCAGAATTTCCACGTTAGCTCCGTCCAGTGTTCCAATGGTTAAAGCCCCATTCATGGCAAACTTCATATTACTGGTGCCGGAGGCTTCAAAACCGGCTGTTGAAATTTGCTCACTGACATCGGCACCCGGGAAAACAACCTCGGCTACTGATACTTTATAATCCGGGATAAAAGCTATTTTTAACTGATCTTTGACGCGCGGGTCATTATTTACGACTTTGGCAATATTGTTAATCAGTTTAATGATAAGTTTGGCAATCTCATAACTGGGTGCCGCCTTTCCGCCAAAAACGTAAACACGGGGAACGGTTAATGTTTCACCATCCTCAATAATCGACAGATATTGGTGGATAATATGCAGGGCGTTCAATAATTGACGCTTGTATTCATGAATGCGTTTGACCTGACAATCAAATAAAGCATTTGGATTAACGACAACCCCGGTTGTTTTTTCGATAAGAGTCGCCAATCGTTCCTTGTTTTCAAATTTAATTTGATTAATTTGATTCAGAATTTTTTTATCTTGGGCCAGCGGAATCAGCTTTTTCAATTCACTTAAATCCGTAATCCATTTATCCCCGATTTGGCCTGTAATGAATTTGGCAAGTCCCTGGTTAGAGGCCAATAACCAACGCCGCGGTGTGACACCGTTCGTCTTATTGTTAAAGCGTTCCGGCCACATATCATAGAAATCCGGGACCAGGTTATGTTTAACCAGTTCAGTATGAATTTCGGCCACACCGTTAACGGAAAAACTGCCCGCAATGGCCAGGTTTGCCATACGCACTTTCTTTTCCGGCCCTTCTTCAATCAGGGACATACGGGTTAATTTTCCCGTGTCTCCGGGGTAGCGGTTCATAACCTGCCGCATCAACCAATCGTTAATTTCATAGATAATCAACAAATGCCGCGGCAGTATTTTTTCAAACATGGCGACGGGCCATTTTTCCAGGGCTTCCGGTAATAATGTATGATTGGTGTAAGCCATGGTTTTTTGAGTAATATGCCAGGCCTTATCCCAATCCAGGCGATATACATCCGTTAAAACGCGCATCAATTCCACAATAGCCAAAGTTGGATGCGTATCATTTAATTGAATAACGACTTTTTCCGGTAATTGTTCAAAATCCATGTGCTCCTCGGAAAAACGCCGCAGAATATCGTTAATAACGCAAGATACAAAGAAGTATTGCTGTATCAGACGCAGATATTTTCCCTGCTCAATATCGTCGGACGGATAAAGAACCTTGGAAATTGTTTCAATCTGAATGTTTTGCTCGACCGCCTTGACATAGCCGCCTTTATTAAAAGTTTCAATATCCAAAGTGTTGGTGGAATGGGCCGAAAACAGCCGCAGGTAGTTCACGGTCTGACCGCCATATCCGACAATTGGCATGTCAAAAGGGATTCCCAAAATTTGGCGTGTGTCAATCCAATGCGGATAACGGTGGCCGTCTTGTTCTTCAAAGACGACACGACCGCCTAATTGGACCAAATAAGATCTGTCGGCGCGCTCAATTTGCCAGGGTGAGGACCGTTCCAACCACGAATCGGCCCGTTCTTTTTGCCATCCGTTTTCAAAATATTGTTTGAACAAACCGAATTGATAGTTAATACCATAACCGTAACCGGGAAGGCCTTCGGTTGCCATTGAATCGAGAATACAGGCCGCTAACCGTCCCAGTCCCCCATTTCCCAAAGCCGGATCGTATTCGCAGTCTAAAACGCTTTTTAAAGGGATCGGATTGTCTAAATGAACCTGATCCAATAAATCCATTATTTCAAAGTTATACAGGTTATTTGGCAACAACCGCCCCAGCAGATACTCTAAGGACAAATAATAAACCCGTTTGGGATCTTTTTCCTGATGCCGGCGGGCCGTATCAAACATATTGTCAATGCACAGGTCACGAATCGCCATCGCCAAAGCAATAAACAGGTGATCTTTATGGGCCTCGCAAACCCGTTTTGACAGGGAATACTTAACATGCCATTCAATGCGTTCCTGTAATTGTTTCGCAGTAATTTTATTGAGCGGTTGAACTTTCTTGCTTTTAACCATTCACAAACTCCTTTGTTTTAATTGTTTTATCAATACAAAAAAAAGGAGTTATTTGCAACAAAAAAGTGTGATCTTTTTAAAAAGATTGGAAAAAACTTTTATGATTTTGGGAATTGTGTCAGGCGATTCATAAACGTTTGATCATTTCCGGCGACCAGTAAGGGAGCGTATTCGGCTATTTGGGAAATGATGTCGGCTATCGTTTTTTGATCAGCTTCCATAAAAGGATGTAAGACCCAATCAACAACATCTTTTTTGTTTTCCGGTCGTCCGATACCGATTCGGACCCGTAAATAATCCGGACCGATCTGCGAATCAATGCTTTTTAATCCGTTGTGTCCGCCGGCTGATCCGCCGCGTTTAACTTTGATTTTTCCGACGGGCAAGTCCATGTCGTCATGGAAAACGATGATGTCTGCCGGCTTTAATTTATAGAAAGAGCAAACAGCCAAAACTGATTCGCCGGATAAATTCATAAATGTCATCGGTTTTAACAGGATGATTTTTTGATTATCAATCGAGCCCGTTGCAATTTGTCCTTTTAATTTATCTTTAAAAGGCAAAAAAGAATAGCGGTGGGCCAATTCGTCCACCGCCATAAAACCCACATTGTGGCGGGTTTGTGCGTATTCCGAACCCGGATTGCCCAATCCCGCCAACAACAACATGGCTTATTCCTTCTTTTCGGTTGTTGCCGCTGCCGGAGCTGCTGCTGCATCTGCTGCCGGGGCTGCTGTTTCTGCTGCCGCCGGTGTGTCAGGCGTATCTTCTGTTGATGCTGTCACAATCGTTGCAACCGTGAAGTCTTCCGTTGCCGTCAGAGTCACGCCCTTGGGCAATTGAATGGCGGAAGCCACGAAAGAATCCCCAATTTCGGCCGATCCCAAATCAATGACGAACGAATCCGGAATATTGTCCGGTGTACATTTGACTTCGATAGTCCGGTGAACGATGTTCAAAACGCCACCTTTCTTGATACCCGGAGCTGTTGCTTCGTTGATAAATTCCAACGGAATATCCAGCGTCAGGACCGAGTTCTTGGAAATGCGTAAGAAGTCGGCATGAATGGGACGACTGGACACCGGGTGTTTTTGAATATCTTGGCACAAGACATGGAAACTTTCCCCGTCGGCCGTAATTTCGTATTGGCGGGTCCACAGACCTTTTTTCGCCATTTCAGCAACCAAAACCTTTTCTTCCAAGGCAATCATGATCGGTGCTTTTTTATCTCCATAAATAACGGCTGGGATCAGTCCGGCTCTCCGATTTGCCCGAGAGGCCCCCTTACCAGCTTTTTCACGTTTTGTTGCGGTTAATTGAACTGCTTTCATAATATAATCCTTATAAATAAATGTGATAGCGGAAAAGTATCCTCCAGGGGTGAATAAATTTCCGTTGCCCGTCCCCATGACGGACGGAAAGTTTATACACTATTTTTTATCAAAAATCAAGAGTTTTTTTGTATTTTTCCGTTGTCTGTGTCGGGTAGGGGATGTCCTTCTTTTATCGTGATTTCCTGATGGTAGTGGTTAATCAGTCGGGCAGCCTTGGTAAACAGGTTGTGATTAAAGGCACTAATCGTGCCCCACAGGGCCATAATGCTGACCACTATGGTGCAGACAGCCTCGGCTATTTCCAACTTATCTTTTACCGTCCAACGATTTTTGTTTTCCGTCATACCGAACAAATAGGGGGCGGACACCGGAAAATCAAGGTTGAAGATTTTTCTTGGTGACGCGATAAAGCCATCCCCGACCAAATGGCCGGGGAGACCGAAGGCTTAATTAGAATTAGCATAAGAATAACATGCCAGCGGTAACAGGGTTGTTTCCGACTGCCCTGTTGGAAGGGCATTATCGCTTGTTATTTCAGCTGACATTGGGCCCCGCGTCCACATTTCTTTTTTGGGTAATACAACCATTCCTGCATCACAAATTGAGGGTCTGGCCCAGGCTTGGCGGATTCCGAATAATTCCCGTAAATAATTTTGCGAATCATCGACAAACCCACATCCGCCATAAATGTCAACGGGATAACCGTAAAAGTGCGAACACCAATTATCCAGGGAATATCCGTTCATCGGTGTATCGGAAACAAAATACTGAGTGCGTCCGGCAAGGTATGACGTATATGTCCCGGGTGATTGACAGGTGCCCGAGGTAGCATTATCCATCATACAGAATGTATTTCCGGGGCACTGACTATTGCTTGTGCAGGTCGTTGATTTTTGTGTTTCGCACGTATTTCCCTCATATCCGTTGACGCAATCACATTTATGCGTTGTCGTGTTCCACGACCCACCGTTTTGACAGTTCAACGGTGCATTTTCACAATTGTTTCCGTAATAATTATCCCGGCAGGAACAGGTTCCGTTATTACATGTCCCGTGCTCCCCACAATTTACCTGATAACACAGATTTAATGTGCCGCACGTATTTCCCTCATATCCGTTGACACAATCGCATTTATGTGTCGTCGTGTTCCACGAACCACCATTTTGGCAGTTCAGTGGTGCATTTTCACAATTGTTCCCATAATAATTATCTTGGCAGGAGCAGGTCCCGTCATTACATGTTCCGTGCTCCCCGCAATTTACCTGATAACACAGATTTAATGTGCCGCACGTATTTCCCTCATATCCGTTGACGCA
>JAFTEW010000044.1 GCA_017453485.1 Alphaproteobacteria bacterium
CTGACAGGTCTTCGAGAACGGTTTCGGGCCGTGTTGATGACGGCATTTACCTTTATTTTAGGTGTTTGGCCGATGGTGGTCGCCAGTGGAGCCGCCAGTAATTCCCGAATTTCTATCGGTGTGCCGGTATTTTATGGCATGTTGTTGGGGACTATCGGTGGACTATTGATGATTCCGCTGTTCTATATTTTTGTGCAAACACTTTTTGAACGGGTTGTGCGTCGCAAAAAGAAGAGCCTATCATAATTATTCCCCGTGATACGAAAGCACCGATTTTGAATCGGTGCTTTTAACATATTGATTATAATGAAATATTTTTATTTATTTTCCTGTTTGTTTGACAAAAATCAAAAAATGTGGTATGATTAAACTATATTGCAAAAAGGAGGTATCCTATGACCAAGAATTACAGAATCAGCAAGCGCAAAGCCGCTGTTGAAAAAATTTTAAACGGTATTTTAATCGCAGGAGCTATTACGGCTGCCGCTATCTATGGTCCGAAAGCCCTGCGTGCTTTTGATCGGGCCTGGATGAATGATGATTACAATGACGACCATAAAGAAATGGGGTATTTGCGTGAAAGATTGGATGCCCGAATGCAAAATGACCATCGTGTGAATATTGATACCAACGATGCCTATGAAGTCAATATGAAACAACGCCTTGATTATTTGGAAAAACGGCACGAACAGGAAAAGAAAAATATCCCCTGTTGGCAATGTGAAACAGCAAAAAAGAAATCCCGTTAGATAAAAAAGCCCCGATTATCGGGGCGTTTTTATAATGTCCTTGCCCAATGCTAAACGGCTGATTTTCATACCGGGGGGCATTTCTCGTTCAATGTTATTTCGCCTTAAAAATCGGCGTAGCGTAATCGGCTGCACTTTCATTGTTCGGGCAATATTTTTTTTGGTCAGTCCCTGGTTGAGCATATTTTTTATTTTTCTGACATTATGCGACAGTTTTAATTCTTTGGATTGAGCACCAAGCGGTCGTCCCAATTTTTGTCCTGTGGCCTTCATATGATCCAATGACATTTTTGTTCGTTGTGAAATCAGGTCTCGTTCAATTTGAGCGCTGAGTCCGAAAGCAAATGCCAATACTTGTGATTGAATATCATTACCTAATTTATAGTTTTCTTTAATAGTCCAAACCTGACAATTTTTTTTTAAACACATTTCCAAAATACCCATTACTTCCATCAAACTGCGTCCCAAACGTGATAATTCACAGGATATCAGGATGTCACCGTTTTTTAATTCTTCCAGTAGCAGCCCTAGTTTGCGCTTTTTAAGTGGTTTTCTGGAACTGATTTTTTCTTCAATCCATTTTTCGACAACAATATTATTTTTCTTAATGTAGTTTCTGATTTCAAAACGTTGATGTGAAATCGTTTGTCGGCCGGTGCTGACACGAATATAAGCATAAATCATTCTAGTTCTCCTTAGTTTTATTGACATAAAAGAATACCCATTTTATAACAAACTGACGCAAATAATGATACGGGCAAGATTTAATTTAAAAGTAAATCGATTGGTAATTCCGTAAAAAAGCATTGACTCTTGGTCCAAAACAGGTTATATATGTCGTCATGAAGAAAAAAGTGATTGGTATTTTGTTATCGGGAATGTTGCTATCGGCCTGCGGTTTGGAAAGTTATCCGGCCGGGGATTTGCCGACGCAGGCTCGGTTGAATGCCATTGCTGTGGGGGATTCCAAAGAAAAGGTTGTTCGTGTTTTGGGGACGCCTGCTTTGGAAAATACGCCTATGCCCGATGGGACAAGTTTTATCATTTATGCTCAAAATTTGAAAGAGAGCCGAGCTTTTTTGGAACCAAAAGAGGTGAAGCGGGATGTCTATGTATATTTCTTTAACAACAAAGATATCCTGACAGAACAAAAGCATCTAACACTGGCGGATAAACAATCTGTTTCCTATGATGCGTCGCAAACTGATGTCGGTGGGCGTGAATTGTCCGTTTTGGATCAGATTGTTCAGAATTTCGGCCGGTATAATACCGGCTCGCAGGACAGTTCTGTTCGTCGGTAAAAATTCCTTGCAATCAAAAATGATTTAGACTATCCTAATGATGGTCCTAATGATGAAAAGGGGGATTTATGTCCGAAAAATATAATGTCATTTGTATTAAATGGGGCGTTGCTTATTCGGCGGCTGATGTTAATAAATTATGTTCCATGGTCAAGCGGAATACATCGTTTGACATTGATTTTTATTGCTTTACGGAAAATGCCGACGGATTAAATAATGATATTATCGTACGTCCTTTACCGGTTTTGAATGTGCCCCCTGAGGAAAATAAATATGCCTATAAGAAAGAGGCGGGACTTTGTGATGATAATTTGGGTGGATTGAATGGACAACGGGTGTTTTTCTTTGATTTAGATTCCCTGATTGTCGGCAATTTAGATGAATTTTTCCGTTATCCGAAAGGTGATAAATTTTATATTATCAATGATTGGAATACCAAAGGAGATACGGTCGGACAGGCCAGTTGCTATTCCTGGGTGGTCGGAACCTTGGGTTATGTGAAAAAGTATTTTGAAGATCATCCTCGGGAAGTGACGGATAAGTATTACACGGCTTCACAAGAATACTTGTCGGCTAAGGTAATTGAAAAAGAGGGACATCTTAATTTTTGGCCGGACAATTGGTTCTGTTCTTTCCGTTTCCACTGTTTGCCAAAGTGGCCGTTCCGCTTTTGGAAAATGGCAAAAATTCCGGACAGACCCGGCTTAAAAATGATCGCATTCCATGGTTTGCCGGGATTGGAAGATGCCCGACAGGGAATTTGGTGCATTGATAAGACCTGTCCGAAATATCCGCGAGGCATAAAAAAATTGTATAAATACGTGCGGCCGGTGACCTGGATTAACGATTATTGGAAATAGGTGATTTATGCGCATTTTAATTGTCGGAAAAAAGACCATCATGAAGTGGCCGGAAAATGTTCAAAAGTTTTTACCGGATCATGAAACGGAATTGTTTTTATATAATAAGCGGACGGTAGCCTCCGTTTTTCATAAATTTTTTCATAACAAACGGCGATATTGGTATGTTGCCCAGAACCTGAAAAAACGCATCATCACTTTTAAACCGGATTTAATTTTATATATTTCTTCGTTTATGATACCACAGGAATGCTATGATATTTTGGCCGATTTTCCCGATATTCCGCGTGTCGGTTGGGTGTCTGATGCATTTCAGCCCAAAGAAAAACCGAAAGCAGATTGGTTGGATGTCTTGTTTTGTTCGGATACCGGTTATTTAAAGGCAACAAAAACATTTAAGTCCAAAAATTTATTTTTACCGCTTTGTGCGGATGAAACTGTTTTTAAAAACAGTCATGAGCCTAGAACGGCACCTCCATTCTTTGCCGGTGTCGGAAATGAAAAACGGAATGCTTACTTGGCCGCCATTCAGGATCGTTGTATTATTTATGGTCGCCGTTGGCCCAAAGAATTATTAAAACAGCATGAAGTTCATAATTATAAACTGCAACATGAACGGTTGCAATCCTTTATCAACCGAACCATTGCCCCCATCAACATGACATTTTCACCGAATATTATTGACGGGTTAAATTTTCGGATTTTTGAGGTTTCAGCCTGTGGCGGCTTGATTATTGTGAACGATTCAAAGGATTTGAAAACATGTTATCAAATCGGAACGGAGGCTGTCACTTATCGCACGCCGGCTGATTTAAATCACTTAATTCATGACATTGTGACACACCCGGCTAAATATCAAAAAATCGCCCAAGCCGGTTATCACCGTACAATGACGGACCACACCTATGGGGCGCGTATGAAACAAATGCTGGCCCTTTTAAAAACAATGCAGATTATTTAGCTTTTTGTGTCGGACGGGAAATTCGAATCCGACGGATACATCGGGAATCGACTTGGGTGACCTGAAATCGTAAACCGGAGGGATGGTGAACCACCTCATTACGTTTCGGTAATCGCCCGAACAAATGGAAGACTAATCCGCCGATGGTATCAATTCCGGCAGCCCGATCCTCATCTGTCATAAAGGGTGTAACGGCTTTTTCCAAATCAGATACCGGTACACGGGCATCGGCATCCCAAATACCGGGGCGCACTGATCGTAGCAGTAACGGTGTATCCAAAGCATCGTGTTCATCTTCAATTTCACCGACAATTTCTTCCAATAAATCTTCCAAAGTAATCAATCCGGCCGTTCCCCCGTATTCATCTACAACGATGGCTAATTGAATCCGTTTGGCCTGCATATCACGCAATAAATCCATAACACGCATAGATGTCGGAATAAACAATACTTTATGCGTCATAATATCGGCTACACCGAATTTCGACCCACTTTCCAGCAACCGGCAAAGTAAATCCTTAACATGAACGACGCCGACAATGTTGTCTAATGATTTATCATAAACGGGTAGACGTGTAAATTTATCCCGGATGGAAATTTCTTTCATGTCATTGAATGTTGCCGTTTGTGGAATACCGACAATATCAATTCGTGGAATCATTACTTGACCGGCCCGAATATCTTTCAATTTAAACAGGTTTTTTAAAAGCAGTAATTCATTCGAATCAACCAGGATATCATCGCCACGTTCTTCCCGTTCATCCATAATTTCTTCGATGGTTTCGATGACCTGATCTTCTTCGGGATGCTTTTCAAAATGTTCTTTAACGCGTTGAAATAATCCCATTTAAGACTCCACATTCAGATACGGATTTTTGTATCCTAATTTTTTCATAATTTTAATTTCCAACCGTTCCATCGGTTTTGCCTGAGCGGCAGTTAAGTGATCATACCCTTGTAAATGCAGGGCACCGTGAATGAGCAAGTGCGCCAAATGGGCCAAGAATGTTTTTCCCTGATCGGATGCTTCGCGGCAAACGGTCTGATAAGCGATAATAATATCTCCCGCCATCCAAGGTTGTCCCTTGGGCGGTTTTTCGGCATTTTCAAAGGAAAGGACATTGGTGGGTTTATCCTGCCCCCGATAATCCCGATTCAAGCCATGCACAAAATCATCATCGGCCAAAACGACTGAAACTTCGGCCGGTTCATAGCCTTGCCAGGCCGCCAGAACAACATCCTGACAAAACCGTTTTATTCCAATTTTTTTCAGATAATAGCGATAATTCCGAACCTGGACATCAATCTCGGGCATTGTTTTCGGCCGCCTTTGCCTGCTCGTATGCTTTAACGATTTTGGAAACAAGACCGTGCCGGACAACATCCTGTTCGGTAAATTCTACAAAACCGATTTCCGGCACATTTTTCAAAATACGGGTGGCTTCAATCAGGCCCGAAGTCACACCGCGGGGTAAATCCGTCTGGGTTAAATCGCCATTGATGATCATGCGGGACCCTTCTCCCAAGCGGGTTAAAAACATTTTCATTTGCATACCGGTTGTGTTTTGGGCTTCATCCAAAATAACGACCGCATGTGACAATGTCCGACCGCGCATATAGGCCAAAGGGGCAATTTCAATTTCACCGGAATCCAATTTTTTATCCACCACATCGGTCGGCAGCATATCGTATAAGGCATCGTAAAGCGGCCGTAAATACGGGTCAATTTTGTCTTTCAGATCCCCGGGCAGAAAACCTAAATTTTCTCCGGCTTCTACGGCCGGGCGTGTCAGGATAATTCTATCCACATTACCTGCCAACATTTCTGAAACGGCTTTTGCCACCGCCAGAAAAGTTTTACCTGTTCCGGCAGGGCCTAACCCGAAAACCATATCATGCGCATTCATGGATTCAATAAAAGCAGCCTGAGTTGCCGTTCTGGGGCGAATCTGCCGTTTTTTGGTTATCAGGACCAAGTTTGTCGGATTTAATTTATCCTGTTCTGCAATTTTTTTAGGGTCTTCATATTTCATTGTTATCTCTCCTTATTGTTTCTTTCTATCCGATTTTTAATTAAAAGGCAAGGGCTATTTCTTTAACCTTGGCGGACGCTGTAAATCAGCTATAATACCGTAAAGGGTCTTAATTTCAGCTGCCGTTAAGTTTGCCCGAATAAAAATATTTCGCAGGTTGCGTTGCATTCGTTCACGCTTTTCCGGCCAATGAAAGTATCCGCGAATGTCAAGTTCTTGTTCCAAGTGGGTTAAGAAAGTTTGAACGGCCTCTTGTGTTGCCGGTTGTGAGCCTCCCATCGCCAGGTGTGTATTATCCCGATCCGATGTTGCCCGAAACCAGGTATAACCGATCAAAAGAACCGCCTGTGATAAATTAAGGGAACAATGCTTCGGATTTAATGGAATTTCAATAATTCCGTTTGCGGGAACCAGTTCTTCATTTTCCAATCCTGTCCGCTCCGCTCCGAACAGGATGGCAACCTTTTCCCCATTTTGAATATGCTTTTGACAGAAGGACAAAGCCTTTTCCGGATGAAAAACAGGTTTAGTCATATCCCGTGGTCGTGCCGTCGTTGCCAATACAAAATGGACATCGGCTAATGCATCAGATAAATTTTCATAAATTTGGGAATGCTCCAAAATTTCCTGTGCGCCGGAAGAAGCCGCCACTGCTTTGGCACACAACGGACTTTCCCGTGGTGTCACCAGGCGTAATTCCGACAGCGTGCAATTCATCATAGCCCGCGCAACCATACCGATATTTTCGGCCATTTGCGGACGAACCAAAATAATAACGGGACCTGTCGATTGTTCAAAAGAAACTTTTTTACTCATTATTTAAACTGATCAATGTCAATTTGATAACCTTTCCGACCCGGGGCCTGTCCCTGATACATTTTTTCTGCCAGATTCTCGGTCGGTTCAATAATATCAACTGCCGATAAGGCATCTTTTAAGGTTGCATCCGTTTTTAATTTTCCGGATAATCGACCGGCCGCCTGTGGCGAATCAGACATAATTTCCGAACTGATGGATAAAATATCCGTATTTTTCATGCCTGAATCCATCTTTTTGAACAGATATGTTCCCCGGCGCATAATATCCAAGGTGTCCTGATCAAAACCGGGATTGTTTTTTTGGAGATATTCCAATTGATCCACTGTGGATAATTCCACATCATTATCCCGATTCCAGGATTCGCGATAGAACTGTTTCACATAAAGAGGTTTTTGCATAAAACCGGCAGACAGATCTAATCGGGCATCAGATAACTTATCCGCAGCAAAGGCACCGCTTATCCCGGTTAAGCAAAACAGACAGCAAAACGCTGACCTAAACAATTTATCAACGACGGGCATCAATAATCCTCAACGAATTCATAATTAAGTTTTCCAAAGATAACCCGGTATTGGCCTCAAAAATATCGGCTAAACTGGTTTCAATGGAGGCAATCGGATGGCTTGAATTTTTTAACTGTACCATTGATGCCGCAATCTCATTCCGCAATTTTTGCGGTGCCGTATTGATAAGGGTATCCAGCCCGTCCGGAATCTGATAGCCCATATTCCGTAAATGTTGTGTCATCAACAACATATTTGTGATATTGGCATCCGGGGCAATTTCCTTTTGTCCCATAGCTGTATTCCAGGTTGTGTTATCACCTACAAAATCCGGCAGTTTTTGGTGCAAAGTATTCGGTGTCCCGGTCTGAGTGCGTTGATGAATCAACTTATCGGCTGCCGGTGTTTGTGTTGCCCAGGGATCGGCTGATAATTGAGCTACTGCTGCTCCGCTGATACATAAACCGATCAATAAAGCATATAAAGATAATTTTTTCATAACGAACCTCCGTGGAACTGTTTTTTAAATTTCAGAAAATAATATATACAGACAGGAATCATCAAAATATATCCGACCCCTAATAAACTTAGTGTGACCCAAGGGCTGCCGAATAAGCCGGCTAGGAAGGCAAAGCCGATTACCATTAAAACCGTGCTATATCGTTTGGGAATATGCAAATGCTTTAAACAAAGCGTTGGGATACGGCTGGCCATCATAACACCGCTGAAACACAGAAAAAAGCCGACAAATACCGGATTTCGAAAACCGATCCAGCCGGTGGCTTTACATAAAATAATCGGCAATAGAGCCAAACCCGCCCCGGCCGGAGCCGGAACCCCCATAAAGAAATGAAGCCAATAGGGCGGTTGTTTTTCATCCAATAAAGAATTAAAACGCGCCAGTCGGGTTGCACAACACATGGCTAAAAATAACCCGAAAATCCAGTAAACGCCAACGGCCTCAGCTCGCTGAACCGTGCAAAATACGGCAATTTTCATACTCCATAAATACATCAAAACCCCCGGTGCCACACCAAAACTGACAAAATCGGATAATGAATCCAATTCGGCACCGAAACGAGAAGAAACCCCCAACAACCGAGCGGCTTTTCCATCCAAAAAGTCAAAGACCATGGACAGGAAAATAAAGAAAACGGCCCATTCCCAGTTTCCCCACAGAGCCATGTTAATGGATGACACACCGAATGCCAAAGCCGTCATCGTCACCATATTTGGAAATAACGGACGTAAGTTGATGTTTTCTTTTGAATCGTTAAAGACTGCTTTTTGTGATCTTTGTTTGCGTTTCATAAATCAGGCCTCTTTTTTCTTGGCTGTTGTTAATGTTGACATATCCGCCAAAACGGTTTCACCGGCAATCATGCTTTGTCCGACCAGAACTTTGGGATAGACGCCATGGGGCAAATAAACATCCAACCGGCTGCCGAACCGAATCATGCCGAAAACCTTTCCGGCTGTGACAGTATCATTTTCTTTTAAAGGACAATAGATACGCCGTGCGACTAAACCGGCAATTTGAACCACACCGATAGCCGGTCCTTTTTTTGATAAAATGGCAATTTCCTGACGTTCGTTATCTTCACTGTCTTTGTCCGATATGTTGACGAATTTACCCGGTCGATAGTGCAAACGGGTCACGGTTCCGGATACCGGTGAACGATTGACATGAACGTTAAAAACACTCATAAAAATGCTGATTCGAATCATCGGTTCTGTCCCCAAATCCAATTCTTTGGGCGGCACCATCGATTTGATGTTGCTGACAATGCCATCGGCCGGAGACAGAATTAAATCATCTCCCTTTGGGGAAACACGATCCGGATTACGGAAAAAATAGAACGAAAAAATAATCAACGGTAAGCCGATATACCACAGGCTGGGTAATAATAAAACCCGTGTCATAATCAGATCCAAGGCCAAGATAATCAAAAATTCAATTCCTAAAATTTTGATGCCTTCAGGGTGGATAGCCGGGAACAGATAGCGTTTCCAGTTTAATTTAACGGCATCCAATTCGGCCTGCGTCGGGAAAGAGTAGTTTTGTTTCATATTTTTTTCCTTACAAAAAATCAATAATTGATGATCTCAGTTTAAATCATTTTTGATAAAATGCAAGATTTTTTTAGCGGTATTTCCAAAAAAACGACTTGACTTTCAAATAAAAATTTTATAAAATGCTTCACGTTGCCCAGATGGCGAAATTGGTAGACGCGCTAGTTTCAGGTGCTAGTCCTGTCAAAAGGGTGGAAGTTCGAGTCTTCTTCTGGGCACCAAAATTCCACAATTTTATAAAAAGACTTGCTTTTTAATCTGTTTTGGGACACAATGTGTTTCATGAAATACAGGTATTTTTTAAAACGTTTGGCATTGATTCCGGTGACGCTGTTTGGCATTATTGCGTTGAATTTTGTCATCGTTCAAATGGCACCGGGTGGTCCCGTTGAGCAGATGATGTTGAAATTGGATGGTTCAACAACGTCGGCTATGACCAGAATTGGGGGCGGCTCTGGTGATACACTGCAATCCGGTTCGGATAGTTCCTATCGCGGCGGGAAAGGTTTGCGGGATGAATTGCGGCAGGAATTGGAACATCGGTTCGGATTTGATAAACCGCCACTCATCCGGTTCGGGATGATGATTAAAAACTATTTAAAATTTGATTTCGGCAACAGTTTTTATCAGGATAAGTCTGTTATTGCTCTTATTCTTGAAAAAATGCCGGTTTCCGTATCATTGGGGTTATTCAGCACTCTGCTGATTTATTTGATTTCCATTCCGTTGGGGATTAAAAAAGCCGTCAAACACGGGTCAAATTTTGATCAAACGAGCAGTTTTGCCCTGACGGTCAGTTATGCAATGCCTTCTTTTTTACTGGCTATTTTCCTGATTATTGTTTTTGCCGGTGGCCGCTATTTACAATGGTTCCCTCTGCGCGGATTAGTTTCCGATAATTGGGATGAATTGACATTTTTCGGAAAAATAGGAGATTACCTGCATCATTTATTTTTGCCTGTATTGGCATTGTCCGTTGGCGGTATTGCCAGTTTAACGTTTTTGACAAAAAATGCGTTTTTGGATGAACTTGGCAAATTTTATTGTCGGACGGCGAAGGCCAAAGGCCTGTCCCGAAA
The DNA here is from genome assembly GCA_017453485.1 of Alphaproteobacteria bacterium. GTDB lineage: Bacteria > Pseudomonadota > Alphaproteobacteria > CAAHEQ01 > UBA3637 > CALXZG01. The sequence continues at coordinate 10,379 of JAFTEW010000044.1, forward strand.
TCGTATCCTATATGGTCATGTTTTTCAAAATGCGATGTTAATTGTCATTGCCGGTTTTCCGTCATTGTTAATCAGTATGTTATTTACCGGTTCCGTCTTGATTGAAGTCATTTTTTCTTTGGACGGATTGGGATTGTTAGGGTTTGAGGCTGTCCAAAATCGGGATTATCCTGTTATCTTCGGAACACTATATCTGTTTGCATTATTGGGCCTTGTTCTGAATGTTATCAGCGATTTTGTCTATACGTTGGTTGATCCGCGCATTCATTTCGGAAAGAGGTTGCAATGAGGCATATTTTGGCACGGCGTCGATGGTCACAATTTCGGCAAAATAAAAGGGCGTTATTTTCGCTGATTATTTTTACATCCCTGTTTATGATTGCTCTGTTTGCACCGATTATTGCGAATGATAAACCGATGTATGTTTCCTATAAAGGTATGCCCTATTATCCGTTGTCCGAATTTGTGACAGATGAAAATTTAGGGGGCACCCGTCCGACAGCCGTTGATTGGACGGACCCGTATATCCAAGACCAAATTGAAAAGTATGCGTCGGTTATCTATCCATTGGTTCCCTGGGGTCCGGATACGATAGACTATGCCGAAGAGAGTCCTTTGCCGGCACCGCCATCACATCGTCATTTATTGGGCACGGATGATCAGGGACGGGATATTTTGGCCCGCTTGATATATGGCTTTCGTTTAAGCATTTTATTTGGGTTGGCCTTAACGTTTTGTTCAACCTGCATCGGCGTATTGGTCGGTGCCGTTCAAGGGTATTTTGGCGGTCGGACAGACCTGTTTATCGGGCGATTATTGGAAATTTGGGGATCCCTGCCGCAACTGTTTGTTTTGATTATTGTATCCAGTCTGATTACACCGGGGTTCTTTTCGTTATTATTTATCCTGCTGCTGTTCAGCTGGACGGCATTGACCGGTGTTGTGCGGGCAGAGTTTTTGCGCACCCGGAATCTGGATTATGTCAAAGCCGCCAAGATTTTGGGCGTATCGGATTGGAATATTATGAAGCGCCACATTCTGCCGAACGCATTGGTAGCAACGACGACCTATGTGCCGTTTATTTTGGCCGGTGCCATTGTATCGTTATCGGCGCTTGACTTTCTGGGGTTGGGGATGCCGCCCGGTACGGCCAGCCTTGGAGATTTAATTCGCCAGGGCAAAGAAAATTTACAGGCCCCGTGGATAGGGCTAACCGCCTTTGTATCCATGACGGTAATTTTGTCTTTGTTATTGTTTATCGGAGAAGGTATTCGGGATGCCTTTGATCCGCATACCAAGGGGCAAGCATGAATCTGTTGGAAATTCAGGAACTCAACATTAAATTACGGGGAATTAACCCGGTCCGCGGAGTGTCCTTGGCGGTTAAAGAGGGGGAATTTGTCGGCCTTGTCGGAAGCAGCGGTTCCGGTAAATCAACTTTGGCCCTGGCTATTTTGCGCTTACAAGCCGAAGCCCGTATGACCGGCCGGATTTTGTTTCGTCGTCAGGATTTAATGAAATTGTCCGAAGAAGAACTGAACCGCATTCGCGGCAGCCGTATTGCCATGATTTTTCAAGAACCGATGCTCAGCCTAAATCCACTTCACACCGCCGGCCGACAGATTATGGAAGTATTGAAATATCATACAAAATCGGCGACAAAGGAACGTGTTATTGAATTGTTAAACCTGGTAGAATTACAGGATGTAGACCGTATTTATGGGGCCTATCCGCATGAATTATCGGGTGGGCAGCGCCAACGGGTTATGATTGCCATGGCATTGGCCGGCAATCCGGATTTGTTGATTGCGGATGAACCGACAACTGCTTTGGACGTAACGGTTCAGGCTCAAATTTTGGATTTGCTGAAAAGTCTGCAAAAAAAATTAAAGTTAAGTATTTTGTTCATCACACACGATTTGGATATTATTCGCCGTTTGGCCGATCGTGTTTATGTTATGAAATTCGGCCGGATTATTGCCACTCGCTTACGTGAGCCGGAGAAAATCGTCAAAATTCGTCATAAACCTCCATCGGACAGGACTCCCAGCCTGATTGTTAAAAATTTAACGGTTGCATACGACAATATTGTTGCGGTGCGGGATGCCTCGTTTCAACTGTATCCGGCCAGAACCGTCGGCCTTGTCGGTGAAAGCGGATCAGGTAAATCAACGGTGGCTAAGGCTTTGGTGCGATTAGTGCCGGCCATGGGACAGGTTATTTTGAACGGACGTGATTTTTTAACCTTAAAAGGGCATGATTTACTGGAAGCCCGTTCCCGGATTCAAATGGTGTTTCAAGATGCAGCCTCCTCTCTTAATCCGCGTCTGCCAGTTGGTAAATTACTGGCCGAAGGTTGGCAACTTCATCATCAAGGCGATGCGACAGCGGCCGTCGAAAAAGCCTTGAAAGCCGTTGGATTGCGCCCCGATATGGTGAATCGCTATCCGCATGAATTATCCGGCGGCCAAAAAACACGGGTAGCATTGGCACGGATTTTGATTTTAAAGCCGTCTGTTCTGATTTTGGATGAGGTCACTTCTTCACTGGATATTGATACGCAAAATCAATTGATGACTTTGTTGGTGGATTTACAAAAGCAATATAATTTGTCGTATCTGTTTATTTCACATGATATGAAAGCTGTGCGCCGTATGTCGGATTGGGTTTGTGTGATGAAAAATGCAGTTATTGTCGAATCGGGGCCTGCCGATGAAGTATTTACAAATCCCCGGCATGAATATACCCGACAACTGCTGCGGGACAGTTTTATGGAAAATAAATGAGGAACCAATGAAATACGTTTATTTATCGGCGTTGTTATTATTGACGGCTTGTGCATTTCAATCCCAAACGGCACGGCGGTTGATGGGACTATCATCGGCCGATGTGCGCCGGCAAATGGGAAAACCTGTGATAGAACGCACCGAAGGTTTGAATACCATTTGGGCTTATCGACAGGATGCCTGCACAACACTGGTTTATTTTGATGCCACAAATACCGTTCAATTTGTTGATTTTTCCGGGAATTGCCCGATGAATTGATACGCCTTACGGTAACAGGCAAAATCCCCGCCGATCCGATTTTTGTCCGTATTCATAGGCGCCGTGACTTGAACGGTCAAGCGATAAGAAAGAAAACATCATACAGGAAGAACGGCTGTTATCCGGCCGGGATGCCCAAACCCAATCAGATCCGATACCGGCATGGCATAGTGAGTATATCTGGCCTCTGAGTTCACTATGAGTTTGATTGTCAGCGCACTTCGAGAATGATTGTTCTGTCATAGGACACACCTCGGATGATGAAAGTAAACGCCCGCCAAGGGATGCACACCAATCTTCGGCCCGATAATAACTGTTAACGGCGGTTGAGGAACAGACAGCCCGATGACTTGTCCCGTTAATGGTAACGGAGCCGGTGGCGGCCTGAACATTGGATGCCGATTTACATGTGCCGGTTGTGCCGCAGGCCGAACTGAAATGACAATATTCCCCTTTATTGCAATCTTGGTAAGAGGTACAAGTTCCCGGTTTTGATTCGCATTGACCCGTGGCGGTGTTATAAACGGTATCTTTGACCTCACAATAACACATTGTTCCATCATTCAAGGTTATCGCATGACCTCCTTGCCCTGCATCTTCCGTTCCGGTCGGGCAGGTTGTATTGCCCGGTTCATCCTCCCCTTCACCGGATTCCGACTTCTTCGTCAGCGTATTACTGAACACAAAGGCGAAATTATTGGCTTCGCCCTGGTCACAAACATCTGATTCGTCGATGATGGCAAAGTCTTCCGGGACTTTCCAG
>JAFTEW010000045.1 GCA_017453485.1 Alphaproteobacteria bacterium
ATGGGAACGCCAATCAGCCCCCCTATATCCGGGGGGCCCATTTGTTTCTTGTAAGTATTCCACCATATAATCAATTTTTTGAGCAACATCCATTTTTATCTTATGTGCTTCTGCCGTCTGTACAATGGATGAAGTTCCTGGGGAATCAGACACTTGATCTTTTTCTTTATTTCCGCCCCAGAGCAAGGTAGCAGCACCTAATCCCATTAAAATAAATTTCTTTAATGTTTTGACCAACGGAATACGTTCTACTTTATTTTCCACAGGCATATCTGTTCCCTACCCTCACTTTAATTATACAACAACAAGCAGGAATGTCAAGATATTCATTTTTATGAAAAAAATTGAATATTCATAAAAATAGATTAGGTATCTCTGATTGACTTTTGGACATTTATCCAGTATTGAAAACTATTCTCCGTATCAACGGAAAAAGCCCCTTAATCACTTGACTTTTGGTTTAAAATATGATATAGTGGTGGGCATGGCGATTGATGCTTATATGTGGCAAACGGACGCGGATATGGCGCGGGATAATGCCACGGAAAAACATTATCAGTTTTTTTCTGACGGGATGCCGGTCGGACGAGCGGCCACTCGGGTTTTGCGTCATGCCTTTGCTTTCCGGGAGCAACAGCAATTTTTTCCGGCTTCCTGGTTTCAGGGAAATGCAGGCGTCATCGGCGGTTATTATTCTGTCGCCAGGTTGAAGCCGATATTGAACATTACGTGTTATAATTTTAAAAATTATCGTGGCGTAGGCTATGGTCGAGCCGGGTTGCAAAAACTGTATTTACTATCCCGCCGCTTGGGATGTGATGGGCGAATAGTCTTGACGGCCACAAATAACGCCGGCGGCTTTTATGAACATTGCGGTTTTCAAGGTCTAAAAGCCGGAAATGACGGAGAAAAGTATTTTGATCCCCAATGTCAAACGCTGAAAAAACTGTTTCAAAGAAATCATATCCGAAATTTTACAATACAGGAAATTCCATCGGCTGATCAAATACGGAAGGTCCCTCTCTCTGATAAGACAGGTATTTACGCTCGATTACAAAAGGTTATAGCCTGTATGGAAAGAATTTAATTATCCCAAACAACAATCATTTAATCTGACGAGTACTGCCGCGCTTTGTGAACGAACCCCATATCCGGTTTTCTCCGCCATTAATCATATAAAATCTATGCTCATGCAACTATTTTGGCGGGAAGATGGGGATTCGAACCCCAGATAGAGACAAGCCCTATAACAGATTTCGAGTCTGCCGCATTCGACCACTCTGCCATCTTCCCTATTTACTCTCAATCTGTTATAACGGTCTGCTGACGCATCCCTGACAGATATTGTCCGCTTCGCGCTGTTAAAGGTCGCGCTCCGCGTTCTCTCACCTTCGGTTCGGTAGCGAGTCTGCCGCATTCGACCACTCTGCCATCTTCCCTATTTACTGTCCTGCCATTCCAACCTGCTAATGCTTTCCTGACAGTTCACCCCTTCTATATCCTATTTTTCAAAAAAATGCAACCTTAAACACATTTTTTTCTGTCTTTTTTTATTTTTTTGAATTATGATACGAACAAAGAAAGGATGAAAAAATGAGATTTAGAGACGTTGTATATTATTCTAGAAGATATAAAAATTGGTTGATAATGCTGTTTATTTTCAGCATATCCTTCTTTTTATCCGAATATTTAGTCTATCAGTGGACGGACTGGTCTTTACAAATGTCCAGCACGGATCAAATCTTTACGTCGGTTTTGTATGATTCGGTTATCCAGGCTTTGCTGCTGTATATCAGTATTGTTATTTCCTCTCTGTTTTTTATTGTTTTATTCAAAATTTTCGGATTTTTCAAAAGACGGGAAATCGAAATCTTATTAGAACAAACAACTAAGGAACTACGGCACGAAAATCGGGAACTGTATCATAAACTCTCATCCTATTATTCCATTATGAATCAAGCTCCGGCCGGCATTTTTGTGACCCGAAACAATCGCATTCAATTGTGCAATAAAGCCATGAGTCCTTTTTGGTCAGAAAAACCGACAGACGCCCTGGGGAAAAACGTTTTTTCACTTTTTGCCAAACCGGTAGAAATTGAAAAAATTTTTGATAAGTGCCTGGCCATGTTGGATAAAAAATCAAGTTGGTCAGTTCAAACACAAATTACTCGCCGGGACGGGGAGAAAATGCTTTATCAGGTATCCGCATTTCCGATGGATAAAAATAATATTAAACAAGGTGTTATTTGGCTTTTTCAGGATTTTTCCGCCGAAGCCTGGAACATAGAACTGGAAAAGTATTATCAAACCGTTTTTCGGGCTTTAACCTTACTTCATAATTTCAGTGATAATGATAACGAATATGATTTATTGAAACAAATACTGAATGAAATTATCGGTATATATGGTTTAAAAACAGCGTTCTTTTTAACTTATCACGATCGGCATTTAAAGGTAAACTTTATCGTTGGTGACGATCAAGATTTCCCGGATATCAAGCGAGATATTGATTTAGATGATAAAAAACTCCAAAACATCGCCGTTGTTCAGGCCTTTATGACACAACGCGCCATCGGTTTCAGCGATATTCGTAATATCTCCTACTATAAAGAATCATTCCGCCGTCGTAATAAGAAAACAGTTCTTTCCACCTATGCTTTCCCGATTATTATTGAAGGGAAAGTTGAAGGAATTATCAGTCTATACGGACATAAAGTTGGCTTTTTCTCGGACAGTTTAATTTTCCGCCTGCATCAGTTGTTATCCGAAATTTCGGAAAATATCGGGCTTATTCGGTTGCGGCGACGGTCGCAATTAGCGATTCATCAATATGAAGAACGGTTGCGTTTGCAAATTCACCAATTGGAAGAAAATAGACAAACCATGCAAGAGCAGGCAATCATTTTGAAAGAAGCCCGAGAAACGGCCGAAAACGACAATAAAGCCAAATCTGATTTTATTGCAAATATGAGCCACGAATTGCGCACGCCACTTAATGCCATTTTGGGATTTTCCGAAGCGATGGTCAGTGAAACTTTCGGTCCATTGCCTCCCCAATATCGGGAATATGTTCAATATGTTTATTCCAGTGGCCGTTATCTTTTATCCTTAATCAATGATATCTTGGATTTATCCGGTTTGGAAGGAAACCATGTCAAATTAAAGGATGCCGATATTGAGTTAATACCCTTTGTTAACACAATTTTAGAAGTCGTCAAGCACTATCCCGGCGGTATGAAGCGAAATATGACATATCATATTAAACCGAAAAATATCGGCATCCGATTGGACGAACGCTCTTTAAAACAAATCTTTTTGAATGTCTTATCAAATGCTATTAAATTTACGGATGATGGTGGAAAAATTGATATTGATATCCGCCTGACCCGGCAAAAAGAACTGCAAATGACTATCAGCGATAACGGCATCGGTATTCCGAAAGATAAAATCGGTTTATTGTTTCAACCGTTCAGTCAAGTTGAAAATGTTATGACCCGCAAACACAAGGGAACAGGATTAGGATTGGTTCTGGTTAAACGTTTAACGGAATTACAGCAAGGAACCATTCGAATGGAAAGTGAAGAAGAAAAAGGAACAAAAATTATTATCACTTTCCCGGCAGAACGTGTCATAACCATTAAACAGGAGGCAAAATCATGAGATTAATATCTATCACATTATGCGTTTGTCTTTGCCTGATATCCGTATGCGGTCGGGCCGATCGAACGTATATTCAAACGCAAAGAAAAGAACAGATCCAACGAGATGGTAAAGTTCACCTAACCGGTTGCGGTAAACCGACAGAGCCATTAAAAGTATCTACTTTTTCAACAAATCCCCCGTTTGGTTGGACAGAAATTGTACCGGAAACAGGTCGTTATACCAGCAAAGGTTTTGGCGTTGATAAAATCAAAGAAATTACGAAAGACTTAAACATTTATACCCGGGCTGTCGGTTTTCAAACGGATGAAGAGGCCTTTAAAGCATTTCAATCCGGCAAAATTGATATTTTAGTCGGACAATACTATAACCCGAAATTACGGGGAGATGGACACACCTATCTGACACCTTCCCTATTTCAAAATGTGATTTCGGTTGTTTTTATGAAAGGAAAGGAAAAAGAAGTCCGTAAATTCAAAGAATTAATCGGATTAAAAGGTGTCGTTCGAAAGGATGAATTATTCTACTCTTATATTTATCCCCTGTTGCCCAAAGAATTACAGATTGAACAGGTTATTGACTCCAAAGAGGCTTTCTCAAAACTCATAACCGGGGAGGCAGATTATTTATTAGCCAGTCCCTATTCGGCCGAAGCGGAAGCCCGTCGTTTTAAAATTAATCAAGACATTGTGATGACGCCCGTTCCCTTGTTAGGACAGGAATTGTTTGTGCTGTATTCCAAAAATTCCATGTGCCCCGAATATCGAAAATCAATCGCAAAAAAATTAAAAGAGAAAAAACAGGATACAAAAGCTTTATCCAGAGAATTAATAAATTACATTGATGTTTGGGGACAACGTTTTCGGGATGATCCGCCTTTGACACAAGAACTATATCCGAATGCCCAAGAAGAATCACCCATCCCAGAAAACAATGAAATATCAAAAGCAACCGAAGAAGTAAAATGAGAACGGATATTTTCACATTTGATATGCCGGCGGAACTGATTGCCGATTATCCGGTCGAACCGCGAGATTCTGCCCGATTGATGCATATTTTATCGGATGGTTCCACCGAAGACAAAATCGTATCAGATTTGGTTGATTTATTAAGGCCGGATGATATTTTGGTTTTTAATGATACCAAGGTTATCCCGGCTCGCTTATACGGCTTACGCGGTCAGGCAAAAATTGAACTAACCCTTTTTAAGCAGGAAAATTTAAGTGATTGGGTCACGTTGATAAAAAATGCACGTCGATTAAAAATCGGTGATTTAATCACTTTTGATTCTGATTTAACGGCATCGGTTTTAAGAAAAACAGATACCGGGGCCGTCATCGTACATTTCAACAAATCCGGTGCTGATTTAATGGCAGCCCTGCATCAAATCGGAACAATGCCCCTACCACCCTATATCAAACGGGAACGGGGCGGGAAAGAGTCGGATAAAGCCGATTATCAAACAATTTATGCCAAGCATGAAGGCGCCGTGGCCGCCCCAACAGCCGGTTTACATTTTACCGATGATTTGTTTCATCGGTTGGATGAAAAAGGCATTGAAAAATTATTTGTGACTTTGCATGTCGGCGGCGGCACATTTTTACCGGTTAAAGTTGATGATACGGATAATCATAAAATGCACGCCGAATATGGTGTCATCACACCGGAAGTTGCCGAAAAAATAAATCGGGCCAAACAGGCCGGACGACGGATTATTCCGATCGGGACAACCTCATTAAGGTTGCTGGAATCGGCAACCGATGAAAACGGAATTATTCACCCCTTTGCTCAGGAAACAAGCATTTTTATTACGCCCGGTTATCGTTTTAAAATTATTGATGCTTTGTTTACCAATTTTCATTTGTCCGGTTCAACCTTGTTTATGTTGGTTTGCGCTTTTGCCGGAATTGACACCATGAAAAAAGCTTATCAAACAGCCATCCGTAAGAAATATCGTTTTTTTTCTTACGGGGATGCCTGCTTGATTGAAAAGCCGAACGCTCAATGAGTATCCTCTAACTGCAAGAGGCAAAAAATCGCGATAATTGTCGCCAGAAATAAACTACCCACCCAGGAAAATGACGTTCGGCACAATAAAAAAATGATATCCAATCCGATAACGGCCCACCAACCAATCCAGGCACTACGGCGTATCTGTTGTTCGTCTTTATCTTTTTTTAAAAGCCGAAAAATAAATATGGATAATCCAACCGTTCCCCAATATCCGACAAATAGAAAAATGAAAGCCATCCCCCCTATCATTATTCCGATTTGGATTGTCATTTGTTTTAAAATTTTCTGGATAACCGCTTGATCAATCTTTACACTTTCCATCGGCAAAGTATAGCGCATTACTTGTCCCCGCAACGCTATCGTTAAAAAACGACGCCCTAAAAATAAGCCGGAAGCGGAATCCGGAGTCAGTGAATCCTGATTGGTATCTAATTTAATAACAATATCCGTATTCGGTATTTTTCTCTCCCAAATCGTGCGAAGCGGTGTTTGCACCTGCTCTTGACCAATTTCGATAATCGGAACCTCACGGATAACCGTTTGGATAGTGTCTTGACGGATAAGAGTGTGAAAAAAGAAGCCGACCAATCCCCCAATAATAACCCCGATTATGCCCATCAGGCAAGCACTTTTAGAGCCCGTCAACTCTTTTCCCCGCTCAATATAATTCTCCAAATATGCCATCTTCATCCCCCAAATTTACACAAAAAAAGGGATAGTCAGACTATCCCTTTAAAATAAAAACAGGCAATTATTTTTTAACACCATAAAACGGTTTAGCAACAACAGCCGGCTTTACATTAGCGTTTTTTTTTACAACCGGTTTGGCAACGACTTTCTTCGTATTTAATTTAACACTGGAAGCCTTGCTTTTTACGTTGTTTTTCACATTGTTCTTAGAAGCGACATTGCCGCAACCGCAAACTTTGTTGCAAGCCAAATACCAAAATTCCTGGTCACGACCGCTGGGGCAACCGGCATTTTGCCATTCATAATAAGCAGCAACACGAATGTGTTCTTGATTTAATTGTTTTGTCATGGTCATACTCCTTTTTATTAAAGACAAGGTTCAATATAATACCATTTTTTTTAAATTGCAACACTTTATTTTATGTTTTTTCAAAAAGTTATTCCGGGCTATTTAGGCACTTTAAACGCAGAACAGACAGATTTGGCAGTAATGATAATATATCATTTTTTACTTCAATTTCAATCATTTGTCCAATACGGCCCGCCGATATACTATCAACCGTCAGGCCCGTATGCACATCATATAAAGCCTGAATCGGCAATCGTATCGGTTCAAATTGATAGGGTGATAAAGCCTCTAAAACCATACCCGTTTCAATTTTATCTTTCACTTCGACAATCAGGCGATTCGTTTTTTGCCCCCGCACCACACCGGCATAATGCCAATTTCCAAAGCTGCCGGATACATCGTAACTTTGCGCTTCTGGGCCGGCATTACCATCCAAAAAACCGACCGTATATCCTCGGGACTGTAGGGTCATCAATTCGGCCATATATGAATCCGGCTGCCATGATTCGGGGGATTTAAACCAGTCATCAATTGCCCGACGATAGGCCCGCGCCGTGACAGCCGTATAGTATTCGGATTTATTACGGCCTTCTATTTTAAACGAATCGATTCCGATCGGCAAAATATCATTCAATCGAGGTAATAAACATAAATCCCGTGAGTTCATCACATAAGTGCCGTGTTCATCCTCATCAATCGGGAAAAATTGACCGGGCCGATTCTCTTCCTCTAAATAATAATTTATATCCTTTTGGGGATGTTCGGGACGATTTGCATACACCCGATACCGCCAACGACAGGTATGGGCACAATTACCCTTATTGGCGCTGCGCCCCGTCATAAAATTAGAAAGCAAACAACGACCGGAATAACTGATACACAGGGCCCCATGAATAAACATTTCAAGCCTGATATCCGGACATTTTCGGCGAATTTCCGTTAACTCGGGCAAGGAAACTTCACGTCCCAGGACACAAAGCGAAGCCCCTTGCTTTTGCCAAAAACCGACCGTTAAAGAGGAACAAACATTGGCCTGTGTTGAAATATGGCGCGGTAAATCCGGCAACCGCTGTTTGAACAATTCAAAGACACCGGGATCTGCTACGATAACACCATCCGGTTTCAAATCCGACAGATGATTGATAAAGGCATCTAATTTAGGAATATCCGAATCGTGCGTAAATAAATTGACCGTCAAATAAACCTTCTTACCCAACCGATGCGCATAATCAATACCTGCTTTCATTTCATCCGTTGTAAACGATGTTTTGTTGCGCAAAGACACCGCCGGCATTCCGGCATAAACCGCATCGGCTCCATACAAAAAAGCCGTTTTTAATCGTTCCAACGATCCGGCTGGCAATAACAATTCCGGCTTTTTGGATGAATCAATCATTTTTCGGGGACAATCCGAATTTTACCGCATTTGCTCGCAAAAAAGAAATCAACATCGGAAGCGGCAACGGACGGGATAGTAAGAAGCCTTGGGCATAATCGCATCCGTTATCTTTCAACCACTTTTCCTGCTCGGGTGTTTCAATTCCTTCGGCCAAAACAATCAGCCCCAGAGAATGCCCCAATTCAATAATCATACGCATAATGGTCTGATTAGCCGGCTTGTCAAATAAATCTTTAACAAATTCCCGATCAATTTTTAATTTATGCGTATTTAAGTTTTTAACATAGTTAAGGGAGGCATGACCCGTTCCAAAATCATCAATGGAGACCTTAATACCCATCTTCCGCAATTTTTGAAGCGTTTCCATCTCAAGGCCATCTGTGCTGAATGAGCGGCTTTCTGTCACTTCACATTCTAATTTTTCCGGCAGGATTGAGTATTGATTCAGGCTGTTTTCAATCGTTTCCAACAAAACCGGATCCTGTAATTGAACAACAGACAGATTAACAGACATAAACAAATCTTCAAAACCGACCGCATACAGTTCACGTAGATCGTGCAGGGTCTGATTAAATAAAAATGGCGTAAACGAGTTAATCAATCCTGTTTCTTCCAAGACAGGGATGAAGTCATTTGGCGGAATAATACCGTTCGGACTTTCCCAACGAATCAGTGCTTCTAATCCCGTCACTTGCCCTGTTTTTAAATCCCATTCCGGTTGATAGTAAAATGTGAATTCATCATGGGTCAGTGCCCGACGCAAATCGGTAGCTCCAATGACCCGTTTTCGGGAAGCAAACAAATTTTGAAGCGATTGAAAAAAACTCATTTTAAACCTCTTAATTTAAGTTGATTTACTTTCCTTATACACAATCTTTTTGGAAAAAGCACGCTTTTTTTAAAAAAACAATACACTTTTTTTATTTTTTTGGTTATAATAGCCCTCAAACGAAACGCAAAATAAAGTCAGAAATGAAAGGAAAAGGAAATTATGACAAGACAAAAACCTGTTGTCCTATGTATCTTAGACGGTTGGGGTTATCGTAAAGAAGTGGAAAATAACGCTATTGAAATGGCAAATACGCCCGTTTGGCATCAGTTGGTTCAACAATATCCGACAGCCATGATTCAAACATCCGGTCTGAATGTCGGATTACCGGACGGACAGATGGGAAACTCGGAAGTCGGACATACAAATTTAGGGGCCGGTCGCGTTGTGATGCAGGATTTGCCCCGAATTGATGCCGCCATTTCAGATGGAACACTGGCCAAAAACCCGGTTTTACTGGATTTGATTCAAGCTTTAAAGAAAACAAACGGGACCTGTCATTTAATGGGATTGCTGGGCCCGGGTGGCGTTCACGCCAAACAAAATCACATTGTGGCCTTAGCCCAAATTTTGGATAAAGCCGGCATTCCGGTCGTCATACATGGTTTCTTGGACGGTCGGGATACACCGCCCGATTCGGCTCGCGGTTTCGTAGCTGAATTAGAAAAAGATATTACTGATTTACACCATGTCAGTATCGGGACACTCGGCGGACGGTATTATGCCATGGATCGGGATAACCGCTGGGAACGGGTTGATTTGGCCTATCGGGCCCTAGTGACAGCTGATGCTCCGCGATTCGCCACGGCCGATTCGGCAATTGCGGCTTCATACAGTAATAAAGTTTTCGATGAATTTATGATTCCGGCCGTTATCGGGAACTACCAGGGGATGAAAGACGGTGACGGATTGATTATGGCGAATTATCGTTCCGACCGGGCCCGTGAAATTACCCGAATGCTGTTGCAACCGGATTTTTCTTTGGCAGACAGGGGACAAGTCGTGCACTTCGCAGCAGCGGTTGCCATGACGGAATATTCAACGGAACATACGCAATGGATGAAGATTTTATTCCCGCCGGAAGATTTAAAGAACATTTTTGGAGAGGTCGTTTCAAATGCCGGTTTAAAGCAATTGCGAATCGCGGAAACGGAAAAATATGCCCATGTCACATTCTTTTTTAACGGCGGGAAAGAGACTCTTTTCCCGTTAGAGGAACGTATTCTGGTCCCAAGTCCCAAGGTTGCAACCTATGATTTAAAACCGGAAATGTCGGCATATGAAGTGACGGATAAATTGGTGGACGTCATTAATCGCGATTTATTTGATGTTATTATCGTTAACTATGCCAACGGAGATATGGTGGGTCACACCGGTGTTTTAAAAGCTGCCATTCAAGCAGCAGAAGCCGTCGATTCTTGTATTGGTCGGGTCATTGATTCCGTTAAGGCCAAGGGCGGTGTTATGTTCATTACGGCTGACCATGGGAATGCCGAACAAATGGTAGATCCTAAAACGGGTGCTCCATGGACAGCCCATACCGCTACACCGGTCAAAGCTGTATTGGTAAATGCTCCGGCTGATGTCACGGGCTTGGCTGACGGACGGTTATGCGATGTAGCACCGACCCTGTTGGCTTTGTTGAATTTACCGCAACCGGCAGAAATGACGGGGCATTCTCTGTTAAAAAAGGGGTAGAATGAAACAGTTTGTATTCTTGATATGCTTATTGTCTGTCGCGCCGGTTTGGGCCGCCCAACCGACACAGGCAGATTTACGGCATATCGAGAATCAAATTCGTCAGGAGCAACGGGCCAGTGAAATCAGTGGCCGAAAGGCTGCCGAATTATCCGGTGAAGTCAAGTCTGTTCAAAAACAAATGGTACGTTTGGCTAAAAGCGTTCAGGAAAAAGAAGATGACCTGACCCGATTGGAAAATCGCTTTCAACAAATGACAGTGCGCCAAAAAGAACTGGAAGAACGGTTGGCTTTGACGGACAAACAAATCGTTCAGGTCGTCACCGGCTTTCAAACATTGGCCTTACGCCCCCCGGAATTGGCTTTATTACACGTTAAGACTCCTTTGGATACCCTACGCAGCCGAATGTTGATGGGATACAGTTTACCGATTGTGCAAAGTTCCAATCGTCAGATTCGTTCGGATCTGGCTGAACTGTCACGATTAAAATCCGATATTCAGGCTCAAATGGTCCGAATTAAATCAACCCGCACGCAATTAACCGAACAATCTTCCCAAATGGATCGCTTGTTGCAGCAAAAATCAATGCTACAAGCCCAATACCAGGTATCACAAGCCCAATCACGGGAACGCGTCAAAAATTTAGCAACTCAGGCCAAGGATTTAAAGGACCTGTTGGATAAATTGGAACGGGAAAAAAAACAAGCTACACAAGCAGCCTTACAACGAGCTCAGGATAATCGGCCGAGCATCCGACGTCCCATTTCTCAATCAACCGCTTCATTTGCCAAAGCCCATGGTCGATTACCCTACCCGATTCGCGGCCGAATAACGGGGGCTTTTGGGGCCGAAATGATTGGCGGAGCGCATGCCAAAGGTATTACAATCACCGGCCGACCGGCAGCCCGTGTCATTGCACCGTTTGATGGAACGGTCCTGTTTGCGGGACCTTTTAAAGATTATGGACAGTTGATTATTTTAGATCATGGGGATAATTACTTGACATTACTGGCTGGAATGGATACGATTAATCCTACCGTCGGGCAACAGGTTTTAGCCGGTGAACCGATCGGGCGGATTAAGGAATCCAAACCGAACCTATACATTGAGATTCGACAGGACGGTCAGGCTATTGATCCGACGTCTTGGTTTTCGGGGAATAGTTAAAAAGGAGAACAGATAATGCATTATCAAAAAATTATATTCGGTTTCTTAGGCCTTTGCCTGATGTCTTGCTCAGCGATGGCAACATCGGCCGGAGTTAAAGAATCGGATAAGCCGAAAAAAGACCCCTATGTCTTAATGGAACTGTTCGGTGCTGTTTTTAATGAGGTAAAATCCGAATATGTGGAAGAAACAGACGATCAAAAATTAATTGAAACAGCCATTGACGGAATGTTAACATCACTGGATCCGCATTCCGGATTTATGGATGCCGATTCCTTTGCCGATATGGAAACACAGACAAAGGGAGAATTCGGAGGATTGGGGATTGAGGTTAGTTCCGAAGACGGCTTTGTGCGTGTAATGTCGCCGATTGATGATACCCCAGCCTTTAAAGCGGGGCTTCAAACAGGTGATTATATCACGCATATTGATGGGTTATCCGTTGTAGGGTTATCCCTGAACGAAGCGGTTAAAAAAATGCGGGGTAAAGTCGGAACAAAGGTGACTCTGACTATTTCACGAAAAGATTCCGATTCGTTTGATGTGACGATTACCCGGGATATCATAAAAGTCAAGCCCGTCAAATTTGAAGCCAAGGGTGATGTCGGCTATGTACGGATTGTTTCGTTCAGCGAAAAAACGGAGGAAATGACCCGGCAGGCCATTGAAAAATTGATAAAAGATATCGGTTCAGATAAAATTCACGGTTTGATTTTTGATTTACGCAACAACCCCGGCGGATTGTTGGATCAGGCCATCGGTGTTTGCGATCTGGTTTTGGATAGCGGCGAAATTGTTTCTACGCGTTCTCGGCGACCGGAAGATACAACACGGTTTTCCGCCCACAAGGGAGATATTACGAACGGCCTGCCGATTGTGGTTATGATTAACGAAGGTTCCGCCTCGGCTTCTGAAATTGTGGCCGGTGCCTTACAAGACCATCATCGGGCTCTGATTGTCGGATTAAAATCCTTTGGAAAAGGGTCGGTTCAAACCATCCGGTCTGTTCCCGGTTTTGGCGGTATTCGTTTAACAACCGCACGGTATTATACACCATCCGGCACCTCTATTCAGGCAAAAGGAATCACACCGGACATTACCATACCGCGGGCCGAAATTGAAGAACAACCCATCATTACCGGCTTCGGCGAACAAAATCTGCCAAAAGCCATTTCTTCACAAGTCGGTAAAAAGGCCAGTGAAACAGATAAAATTAAATCAACCAAGGTGGCAGACACCTTAAAGCACAAGAAAAAAGAAAATGATAAAGATGATAAAGATAAACCGAAAACAGATTATCAGTTGGACCGGGCCATTGATATCCTACATGCGGTTTATTTAACTCAAAAACGAGATTAAAGGAGTATCAGAGTGACAAAAGGTTATCGTCCTAATGTAGGCATGATGATTATCAATTCGGATAAAAAGGTTTTGATGTGCACCCGAATCCATTCCGAAGGTCAAGCCTATCGTTTGCAAATGCCGCAAGGCGGTATTGATAAAGGGGAGACTCCGGTTCAGGCCGTTTACCGTGAAATGCGGGAAGAAATCGGACTACACCCGGAGGATGTGCGTTTTATGGCTTCAACCCGCAAATGGTATAAATACGATTTGCCCGAATCGGTTCGCAAGAAAAAATCCATTCGGGGGCAACGACAAAAATGGTTTTTGTTTTTGTTGGCCGCTGCCGAAGATAAAATTGATTTTACAACTGATAAATTTCAAGAATTTGTCGGCTATGAATGGGTCGATTTAGAGATGGTCTCCTCATCCGTCATTCCGTTTAAAAAGCCCGTCTATGATCAGGTTGTCAATGATTTCAGGCCCTTTATCGAACGGTTAAAAACGGCCTGATCTACATACCATAGGCTGCACCGCGTAAGCGTTTCATTTGTTCAACCGTCATTTGCTTGGCAGTCGAATCTTTTTGCCGTTTTTCTTCCAGGTTGCGATCGGCTTTATCCTGCCGTTTTTGTTCATGAATGGTATCGGCCGGAGTTGAATTTTCCCTTAATTTTTTCTGCATAATCGAATCGACATGCTTACCGCTTTCCTTAGACAACGTCTTCAAATTTTGTGCCATATCGGAACTGTTGGTCGCAATTTCATTTCCCAGAGCACCGTCCATACCATTTTCTTTTAACTCACGCATCGCCTGAACAGTGTGCCCTGTTTCCATTTTCCGAACGGCATCTTTTTCCGTCACCGAAGATTGATGCGATTTCATTTTACGGATATTTTCTTTCAAGCGTTCTGTCGCTTTTTCCATTTTTTTTAGGCGTTCAGCATCTTTTTGAGAAACAGCCACCCCCAACTTTTCAGCCTGATTCACCTTTTCTCTTAATTTTTCGGGATTTCGTTCTTTGGTGATTTCGGCCGTTATTTTTTTGCGTTCTGCTTCTTTCAGACGCGTTTGTTCGGGCCGCCGGAAAGAACGCCGCATCTGTCCTGCCCGATGACGCATTTGTTCCCGTGTTTGAGTTTGAGAACGATCCAGTCGTGCTGCATATTTTTTGCGACTGAGTTCACGATTGATTCTGCTTTTATCAATAGTCACCATACTCGTTCCTCCTCTCTACTTTTATTATATCGCTTTTTTCAATTTTTGTCCAGAAAAAGATTTGCAATTCATCTAAAAACGCGATATATTGGTGGAAAACTTTTTATGGGGAGAATTAAAATGAGTTCAATCAAAGAACGTTTCATCGAATTACAAAACTATTTAAACACGCAAATTGTCGGCCAAAGTGATCTAATTCAGAAATTGTTGTTGGCGTTATTAAGTGACGGTCACTTGCTTGTGGAAGGATTGCCCGGGTTAGCAAAAACAAAAGCGGTTAAGGTATTATCCGGCACATTGGATTCCGGCTTTCAACGCATTCAGTTTACACCTGATTTATTGCCGTCCGATGTGACGGGCAGTGATGTTTATCGGCCGGAAACAGGCTCGTTTACCTTTAAAAAAGGACCTATTTTTAATAATTTGATTTTGGCTGATGAAATTAACCGGGCGCCGGCTAAGGTTCAATCTGCCCTGTTGGAAGCTATGGGTGAACGGCAAGTGACGGTCGGAAATGAAACATACCGTCTGCCGGATTTATTTATGGTCTTGGCCACGCAAAACCCCATTGAACAGGAAGGAACCTATAATCTGCCGGAAGCGCAATTAGATCGTTTTTTAATGTATGTAAAAGTTTCCTATCCCGATATTGAGGCGGAACGTAAAATTTTAAAACTCATCCAAGGCGAAGAGAAAAAAATCGCTCCACCGCATTTTGATAAAATCACGCAAGATCAAATTTTTCAGGCCCGGCAAGAAGTTTTGGATATCTATATGTCCCCGGAAATGGAAGAATACTTGGTTCAATTCATTATGGCCACCCGGCATCCGGAAGTTTATGGCGAAGACGTAGCCAAATTATTGCAATACGGTGTCAGTCCCCGTGGCACGATTGCTTTGGATTTGATTGCCCGTGCTTCGGCATGGTTAAGCGGACGGGACTTTGTCATTCCTCGTGATATTCAAGGAGCCATTCCCGATGTTCTGCGGCACCGCATTATTTTGTCCTTTGAGGCAAAATCGGCCCGCATGACCGCCGATGATGTTTTGAAAAAATTATTGGAACGTGTACCCCTGCCGTAAAGGAGAAATATGGATTACAGTCCCGTAACCGTCGATGAAGCCAGTTTACGTGCATTGCGTTCTTTGACGCATGAGGTAATCATGCGGGATTCAAAAAAGTTAGCCTACACCGGCAACGGCACGTCAAACTCTCCGTTTCGCACCCGGGGGCTGGATTTTCAGGAAATTCGAGCCTATCAACCCGGTGATGACGTGCGCCAGATTGATTGGCGAACAACGGCTAAACACGGCAAACCCTTTACCAAACTTTATACAGATGAAAAAGAACGGCCGATTTACTTCATTTGCGACATGAGATCCCGCATGAAATTTGCCAGTCATGGCGATTTTAAGTCTGTTGTAGCCGCCCGCATTACCATGTTTTTAGCATGGTTGATTGAGCGAAAAAAAGACCGAATCGGTTCCATTATCCTGACACCTGACCAAATTAAAAGTGTTGATTTGCGGGGAAATGGGGGCATCAATGCCTTAATTGCCGATTTGGTTGACAGTGGTTCCCCCTATCCCGACAAGCAGGATACAACGACATTGGAACAGGCGTGTTTATTCTTGGCCCGAGAAGCAAAAAATGGAGCAACCATTTTTATATGCAGTGATTTCAGTGACCTGACACCCGAAGTTTTACATGTTTTAAATCGGCTGAGTGCCCGACGCACCCTGGCTTTTTTTCACATTTACGACGAAATGGAAGCACAACTGCCTTACGGTTTTTGGACCATGACCGACGGAACAAAATCCGTGACAGTTGATATGACGAATAAATCAGCCAGAGAAGCCTTTGAAAAGCCTTTTCAAGAGCACCTGCAAACCGTTAAAAAGACGATTGAGCAAAATGGTTGGGAGTATATATCTGTCAAAACAACAGATGATTATTTGGGCATTTTGGCAACTTATCTGAAAGAGGGAGGCCTATAAAAGCATGGATTTATCGGAATTACGTGATATCCATTTACCAACCGAGCCTTCCTGGTGGCCGCCAGCCGTAGGATGGTGGTATTTGTTGGGAATCATCATCGGCGGGCTGATTGTGTTCGGGGCCGGTTATATGTATTGGTGGACGCGTCCCAAACAATATGCGGTGCGAGAACTAGAAGGAATTTGTTCCAACCAAAAAAATGCGGTTTTGGCAGCGCGTCGCATTTCTGTTTTGTTAAAACGAATCGCCTTGCTGATTTATCCGCGGTCCAAAGTAGCAACTTTATCCGATGAAAAATGGATTGACTTTTTGATCTCAAAAATCGGGCAGGTATATTCAGAGGCAGAATTGAATTTGTTGGCATCGGCCCCCTATATGCCGGAAGATGCCGTGATTTCAGTCGATTCACGTCTTTTATGCCAAAATACCCGAAAGGCCATATTAAAATTATTTAAGCGAGGAAAACATGAACATAAAAGCAGAAAACATAAATGAAGCCATTGCTTTACTCAACCAAAATCGGGTGGCACCCTCTCCGATTGCGGCCCCACCACCGCCGAGCATTCAAAAAATCACCACCGATTCCAAAGAAAAAAACGCCGGAATTTCATTGTTGGTCTTTATGATTTATCAGTCTTTATCCGGAAATTTAAAACAACGGGATATCCTGATTCGGCGGGTTATTCAATCGCACGGGGAATTATACATTGACGGTATCGCCATGGACAAACGCGTGCCCCGATTGATAAAGGCATCCAGCATTCGGGAAATTCGGGATATTTCGTCCGGCAGGATTTATACAAACCCTTATGACTTTATTCAAAATCGTCTGTCTGTTGCTGTGGACCAAAATAAATTAAGTCCGCAGGCACAGGCACAACCAAACGATTTTGTCCGGGTCATTGAGCGAACCGGGGCGGAAATGACGGCTTTGATGTATTTGGTTGCCATTGACGGCCACCGGGATAAAGTTGAACGGGAAAAAGTTTTTCAATATGTTAAGTCCCGCACAACGGATTTAACCTATGACGATTCGGAACTGTCGGACTATCTGATTTCTTTGGCACCGGATCAGGAATGTTTTGCAACGGCGTTGACCAAGGTCTTATCCCAAACGCAAGAGATTATTCAAAAGTTTATTGAGGCCGTCCTAGATGTCATTACCGCCGACGGTCAGATTGATAAACGGGAAAAAGACTTTTTGGTCCGAATTATGGATTTCCTGGAAGAAGAAGGATATAATATCGTTGTTCCGATATAAGCCCTTAAAAATTCGCCTGTTTCCCATTTTTTTACTTGACTTTCGACAAAAAAGTATTTATAATTCCCCACAGTTTAACCAAAAGTAAAGGAATAAAGTTATGGCAAAACCGACAACAATTAAAATTAAATTGGAAAGCAAAGCCGGCACCGGCACGTTCTATACCGCCAAAAAAAATCCGCGGACAAAGACGGAAAAATTGTCTTTCCGTAAATATGACAAGAAAACCCGGAAACATGAAGTATTCGGGGAAAAGAAGATTAAATAACTTGTCCGAAAGAGTTTTAAAGCCCACCGTTCGGTGGGCTTTTTTCGGGCACCAAGCAAACGCATAATGCCAATTATCTGCTATTTTCGGCATGTTCCCGTAAACCAATTTTCGCCCGTCCATGTGCCACCGCATATGCGGCATTGGCTTTCCAACCGAATGGTAGAAATATCCACATCGGCACAATCATAGCAAAAGCCGTAACTGCTATCGGGAACGGATGATCCGTCCTTTAATTTAAATTCATAACTATGTCTAGATGTTCCGATTTTTCCGGCGGGACAGGGGTTCGTATATCCCCCACCACAATGATGATTCCCGCAGAACAGGGCCTGTCGGCAAACATCCGTTTTCACACCGGAATTTCGCAGGGCCAGAGTTGATACGCCCCATACACCGCCTTTGCCGCTGTCACAAGGATAACAATGTCCATATTGATCCATAATCGGTTTATCATCCGGGCACCAACAGTGACCATCCTGAACAACCTGATCCGAATCCGGACACGTTGTCACACATTGCCATGCAGCCAAACTTCTTTGCGGACAAACGGCACAAATGGTATTGGTATCAAAGACGGTCCTTAATACTGCGGGATCATCACAGGAATAGCATTTATTATCAATCCTGAAATATCCCTCGGGACAACAGGCTTTACTTGCGTTTGTCCCGACACAACATAATTTTTGCCCCGTATTACTGTCATACGTGACCGAAGAACAACAAATGCCGTTCATAATTTGATTATCTGGGCAACAAATTGTCTTGTCGGTTGCCTTTTGACGACCGTTAGTGCGGTAAACACAACTTTGTCCGGCGGCACAATTTTCCACACATAATCCATTTATACAGGCATCACAGGCCGATGAACAATCCGATGTTCTTTGACAATGTTCGGGTTTATCCTTGCCCGTCAAGGTGTCGGTAAAAACAAAATCCATCGTGTTTTCTGATTGGCATAAATCCAAATTTTCCACCGTTGCCGGTTGATTTTGAACGGCTATTTCCACCGGTTGGCGCCAATTCATCCTTAAAATTTGACGGCAAATATCGGCCGGAATTTGTGATACCCGAATGGCAAACAATGGCCCGTTGCCATAGGTTTCTAATCCTTCCACCGGGTAAGCCCCCATGATTTGGGCATCAAACTCTGACAACGAAAACGTATTTGTTGTCGTTAATTGTGTGCTGGCCGATACCGCCATCAGGGAAACAGATTGAATAACCTCTTGTGCACTCTGCTTTACAATAGCATAGCGGTATCCGGCCACGCCCCCGATAGTCAATACCCCCATAATGGCCAGGGTCCCCAACATTTCCACCATACTCCGCCCCGATTGTTTGAATTGTTCATGGCTATCCATCGTTTATACCCCCATTGAAATGATTACTTTAATCTTTACATAATAGTTCATTATACAGAACTAACCTACCAAGTCAAGTTATTTTATAATTGCCCCATGATTAATAAAAGAACGGCACAAGAAATCAGCGATTCCGTCATTTTAAAATTAAAAGAAGAACGGATGAAGCAAGGGATATCTCAATACCGAATCGCCAAGGATACCGGTATGAGCAAAAGTTCCATTCTCTATATTGAAAATTTGACACAACGGCCAACGCTATATACCGTCATTCTGTTGGCCAATTATTTAAAAATTGATTTAAAAAAGATATTATAAAAAATCCCCGACGTTAATCGGGGCTTTTTTTATTCCTGTGTGACAACATACGTCCGGGGATAGGTGCTGCCCTCGGGCGGAATCGGTTTTGATACCCGACCACACGCCGACAATAAGCAGCACAACCCCAAAAATAACGTCAAGACCTTAATCGGCATCCGCGGCAACCTGCATTTTCACAATGATATCCGGTCTGGCAACCGCACCGTTGTTAGCCGACGTTCCAGCCTTAATCATATCAACGTATTCCATACCGGAAGTGACTTTACCAAATGCCGTATATTGACCGTCCAAAAAGCGGGCATCATCAAAGCAGATAAAAAATTGACTGTCGGCACTGTTCGGATCCATGGCACGTGCCATTGACACTGTTCCCCGCACATGCGGTGTTTTATTAAATTCGGCCTTTAACTTTTTGCCGGATCCGCCCATACCGGTTCCGGTCGGATCACCCGTTTGGGCCATAAATCCCGGGATAACGCGGTGAAATTTAACGCCGTTATAAAATCCCTGGCGAGTCAATTCCTTAATCCGTGCCACATGATTCGGAGCCACCGACGGATCCAATTCAATCACGACACGTCCATAATCCAAATCCATATACAGTGTGTTTTCTTTATCCATAGCATAAACCTTTCCTGTTATTGTTAAACATAAAGCCATTATCAAAGCATAAAATTTTTTCATAATGTTTCTCCTCTCGTTTAAAAAGCATAAAATAAATTGAACAGAAAGTCAAAAATTATTTTGACGATTCTGTCGCAATCGGTTTTTGTTGGTTTTGAGGGGCGGTTTCCGACGGCATCGGTTGCCGCAAGCCGATAACAACCCCCACCAATAATCCGGCCAAAAACAGCCAGAAAATATTCATCTTTGTTTTTCGGATACCGAATTTGTGTTTCATGACTTCCTCTTTCTTGATTTTTGTTGGGTCTTTTTATGGTGTTTGCCACTATTTTTAGAGGCAACCATTGCTTTGGCTTTGCACACCCTACAATGACAGGGTGTATGATCATGCATATGCTGTTCGTGCTCTGCATGCTGACAAACCTCACAAGAGCGATGGTGACGGTTGATTATTTTTGATTTTAACCATTTCCGTGACCGTTTGAACAATAATAACGGACAAAACAAAATGGCAATTGTTGTGCAAAATGGACAGGGGCACATATTATTTATTCTCCTTTTTTTGGTGACTATTAAGTAAAATTGCCGTATAGAGCGGAATAAAGATAAGTAGGAACAAACCTGATACAAAAGGTTTCATTCCCCATAAACATAAAGCGAAACATCCGCCTAATAAGGCAATAAAATGTGTGGGATGAAATTTTTTTATATCTCTTATTCCTAAAAGTTCTTTTATTTGTCGATAACATAGAATCATAAAGTATCCGCAAGAAAACGGAACCGTCAATGCGACACACATTATTAACGGAATACAACGCAATGGAATATTTACCATTAAGAATGCAATCCAAATCAATGTTGACCATACTTTATTTTTCGGTAATATCTTGGAAAACAAAAAGGCAAATGGAAAAACAAAAAACAAAAGCAAGCCACCATACTGCAACGGCAAATTATCATAAAAATCCAAAAAATGATTCCAAGATGTATCCAAAACGCACGCTTTTGCTTGATTAACATACCGGTTAGGACATTGCTGAGAACAAGATTGATTGCTCCCATATTGCGGGATTGAAACAGCCGAATCACATGCATGACAAGTTTTCTTCCAGGAAACACCTTCCACACGCCCCGGTAAACACCCTTCTTCGGATGGCTGACACATGATCCAATGAAGCAGGGGCTTATCCGGTGAACAGTATTCCGTGGAGGAATCAGGAGGAAGCCTGGTTGATAATGCCATGGCATTTACGGATAAAAACAAGAACAGAATCCCTGCTATAATCCTCATTTATCTTCCGATTCCTTCGCCGTCACTATTGATGTGTTTTCTTGTTCCAAATCTGAGGATACTTCTGTATCGGTTTCATCTTCCCCGATATCGGTGATACAGGTGGCCGAAACGACTTTTTCGTTTTTACCCAAACGGAATAAAATCACACCCATGGTTGACCGACCGGCAATCCGAATATCATCAGTGCGCATCCGAATCAGTTGTCCGCCGTCCGTTACCAACATAATGTGTGAGCCGACCGGAACAGGCATAGATGCCACCACATCGGCCGCCCGCTTACCTTCATCGGTTTTGATATTTGTCACCCCTTGTGTGCCACGCGAAGTAATCCGGTATTCATAAGCACTGGACCGCTTTCCGTAGCCGGCCGAAGTCAGCGTCAAAATAAATTCTTCATCTGCGGCCATTTTTTCGAATTCTTCGGGTGTTAAAGTCGTATTCGATACGGATTCGATTTCCGATTCGCCTTCGTCCAATCCGGCAGCCCGCCGTTTCGCAGCAGCCTCCTTCAAGTAAGCATCCCGCTTATCCGTATCGGCCTTGGCGTGCTTAATCACGGACATTGAAATAACCGAATCACCGGCGGCCAATTTCATACCGCGCACGCCCGTTGATGCCCGCGATTCAAAGACCCGCACATCCGATACCGGGAATCGGACGCATTTTCCACCCTTGGCAGCCAATAAAATATCATCTTCATCCGTACAAATACTGACACCAATCAAACGATCGCCTTCATCCAATTTCATGGCGATTTTACCGTTTTGATTGACACGCCAAAAGTCTGATAAACGATTCCGGCGGACACCACCGCTGGATGTCGCAAACATAACGGTTAAGTTTTGGCATTCTTCTTCCGTTTCCGGTAAAGTCAGAATCGTTGTAATCGTTTCCCCCTGCTCCAACGGAAGCAGGTTAATCATGGCTTTACCTAAGGACTGCGGTGTTCCCTCGGGCAAGCGGTAAGTTTTCATCTTATACACGATACCGCGGCTGGAAAAGAATAACAACGGGCTGTGCGTGCAGGCAACAAACAGGTTTGCGACCGAATCTTCTTCACGCGTGCTCATCCCCGAACGGCCTTTACCGCCCCGATTTTGGGCACGGTATGTATTCAATGCTACCCGCTTGATATAGCCGGTATTCGTCACCGTTACAACCATATTTTCACGGGGGATTAAATCCTCCATATCCTGTTCAAATTCGGCATCCTCAATCGTGGTGCGCCGTTCATCCGGGTATTGGGCTTTCAAGGTTTCAAATTCTTCCCGAATAATAGCCATAATTTTTTCACGGCTGGACAGTGTGGACAGATAGCCTTTAATCAAGCCGGCTAATTCATTAACTTCTGCATGAATTTTGTCCCGTTCCAATCCGGTCAAACGGTTTAATTTTAAATCCAAAATAGCCTTGGATTGTGCTTCGGACAGCATATAAACGCCATTTTCAACTTTGCGATCCGGCTCATCAATCAATTGAATCAACGATTCGACATCCTGGGCTTCCCACCGCGTTTCCATCAATCGCATTTTGGCCGTTTGCGGGTCCGGAGCCGTCTTAATCATTTCAATGACCCGATCCAAATTGGCAACGGCAATGGCCAATCCCACCAATACATGGGCTCTATCACGGGCCTTATTCAATTCGAACACCGTGCGACGACGGACAACTTCTTCACGGAAGGCCACAAAAGCGTCTATCATTTGCTTCAAAGTCATCAGTTCCGGCCGACCGTTATTTAAGGCCAGCATATTCATCCCGAAACTGGTTTGAAGCGGTGTATATTTATACAATTGATTAAGGACAACCTCAGGGAACGCATCTTTTTTCAATTCAATCACAACGCGAACCCCTTGACGATCCGATTCGTCACGCAGATCCGAAATACCGTCAATTACTTTATCCTTGACCAATTGCGCGATTTTAACAATCATTTCGGCTTTATTGACCTGATATGGAATTTCAGATACGATAATCGCCATCTTATCTTTTTTGATTTCCTCAATTGTGCAACGACCCCGCATAATCACGGATCCGCGACCCGTCGTATAAGCAGACCGAGCCCCGCCACGACCCAAAATAATACCGCCTGTCGGAAAATCAGGAGCCGGAACGTATGTCATTAACTCTTCATTGGTAATTTCCGGCTTATCAATCGTAGCAATACAAGCCGATAAAACTTCTCCCAAATTATGGGGTGGAATATTGGTCGCCATACCGACGGCAATACCCCCGGAACCGTTGACAAGCAGATTGGGAAACTTAGCCGGTAAGACATCCGGTTCCTGGCACGTTTCATCATAGTTCGGTCGAAAATCAACCGTATCCCGATCAATATCCTCCAAAAGCCAGTGGGCCGTTTGAGCCAAACGTGCCTCGGTATATCGCATGGCGGCGGCTTTATCGCCATCCATAGATCCGAAATTTCCCTGCGAATCGATTAAAGGCACACGCATAGAGAAAGTTTGCGCCATCCGGACCATAGCTTCATAAATAGAACTGTCACCGTGGGGGTGATATTTACCCATGACATCACCGACGATACGGGCAGATTTACGGAACGGTTTGTTATAATCATAGCCATTCTCGTTCATTGAAAATAAAATCCGCCGATGAACGGGTTTTAAACCGTCCCGTACATCCGGTAAAGCACGCGAGACAATAACGCTCATTGCATAATCCAGATAGGATTTCCTCATTTCCTCTTCAATGGCGGTCGGCATCACATCAACGGTGCCTGTTGTAATCGCTGTATCGTTTAATTCTGTCATATTTTTATCCTTATCACACATTAAAAAAACAATGAAAACACCCTAGCATTTTTTCATCTGCCAAGCAAGAAAAAAAAGCATATTCAGATAAAAAAAGACGGGCTTTTTCGGATTATTTTTCTTTCCGTTTACCGACTGCCTGAACACATTCGGACCAAGCAATAAAAAGAAAAAATTGACAAAATAAAAAATCTATGATAAAATAGCATTTATCGACAAAAAGGAGGATATGCCGATGACCCCGGAAGAAATCAAAAAAGCAAAATTCAAACGGCAACTGTTTGAAAAAATCCGTTTTGAGGAAAATGTCTTTTTGGTGTTTGCATTAAAATTATTATATCGGCATAAACAAAAACCCCTACCCGTTCAGAATCGCATACAAAATCTTCAAACGGAAATTGCCCTAGCCTGTAAGGGTCGCCGGAAACGAATACGGGGAAAATCCATTCGGTATGGGAAAAAGTTAATCGCCGCTACATTGTTAAAGCGTCCCGATGACAGGTATCAGGCCGAAGCAGAACATGTTTTCCCTTTATCCGGTTTAATCAATCAATATGTCCGTTGGTATGCGGAAAATAATTATGAATACACAGCTAAGCGAGCGAATGCAGCGGTCAAAAACGCTTTGGCCATCCAAGGACAATATCCGACTTTATCCGTTCCGGTCAATACAGAAGCAAAATTCGCCGATGCTGTTCAGGAAAAATCAAAGACGACTATCCCAACCGTTGATAAAAATAAGGACAAATCTTTTGAGAATCAATCCATAGTATCGGACAGTTTATCAGAATCCGATGAAGAATTACAAAATACAACCGGTTGGGAACGGCCGTCCGAAGAAGAATTGGCCGCTTTGCTAAAAAACAAATGTGATGACAATTTCGATTCGGAGGAAGATGAAATGACAGACGACAGGCAACAAAATACATCCGCACCCGTCGTGACAATGATTCAACCGGATTTATTTGACCGGAATATAACCCACCCTTTGTCCTCCAAAAAGAAAAATGAAACACAAAAAATAGCCCATCAGGATATCAATTATCCGAGTCTGTTTGATTTTCAAAATACGCATCAATAAATTTTCCTTGCATTTTAACAGGGACACGGATATATTGAAACAGCTGTTTAAAAGGAGTTATCTATGTTTCGTTTATTATCTTTCTTATCTGTTTTCGGGTTATCGGTTAAAGCCATGGCTAATCCTGCCTGTGCTGTTTGCACGGTTGCCATCGGGGCTTCCCTGTCCATCGCCAGGAAGATGGGAGTGGCCGATGAAGTTGTCGGTGTTTGGGCTGGTGCCATGCTGGCCATCATCGGATATTGGGTTATCCGGTGGTTTGACAAACGGCACTGGACGTTTCGGTATCGCGATTCCCTGTTGATGATTTTATCCATAGCTTCGGTCGGCTTTATGTATTTGGGGGATCTGGACTATAATCCCAAATTGTTTTTAGGTTTTTTATATTTGGATTCTTTTTTATTTTCAACCTTGGCCGGAGCAGCAGTCTTTATCGTTGCCATGAACTTTTATGAATGGATGAAAGCCCACAACGGTGGACATGCCCACTTTCCTTTTGAAAAAGTGGTTGTACCGGTTGCTTCTGTTTTTATTTTAAGTTTACTATTCCATTACTTCCCGACATTCGGATGTTTGGGCGGGTTATAAAAAAAGAGGCTGATTTAAGCCTCTTTTTTGTTCCGATAATAATCGTTCTGCTTGGCGACAAGTTTCAATAAATCACCCAACAATCGCGTATGATTGTATTCAGCAAAAGCATTCACATCTTTCGGGAAACATTTTCCGCCGTATCCCGTCTTGCCATCCGGTCCCGGCACATGCGTATGTGTCGGTGCGATATACCCGCTGAGCAAGAAGCCCTCACGCACTTTTTCGTAATCAGCACCGACCTGCCCACACAATTCATAAATACCGTTAAAATAGGTCACAGCAACCGCCCCGAAAACGTTGTGAGCATATTTAGTAATTTCGGCTTCTATATTACTCATATATAAACGTTTTTTCGAAGCAAAAATCGAATCCAAAATATCCCTGGCACCGGCGATAACAACATCTTGACTGCAAAAATCGGCATAGGCTGTCCGTTCGGTTAAAAACTCCGGCATAAAAATAACTTCCCGACCGAGTTCTTTGGTCAACCCGTCACATGTTCCCGGCAACATTGTTGTCCGAATCACAACAGGTCCCGGCGGCAACCCCCGAATAATTGATTTCAATAACGTTAAGTCTTGGCTACCATCGGCTTCCGTCGGGATATGAATACCGATAAAAAAGATAGAGCATCCCGTCAAATCATCGTTAATTCCTTTGGGCGGGTCCGAAACAGCAACCTGACATTTTGTATGCTCTTTCAACCAACGGCCAAAAGTTGAACCGATAACACCGTAACCGATAATACCAACCTTAATTTGTTCTTGTTCCATTACGCAATCCTCTCTTTTCCTGAATAATGACCTCTACCGGTTTGCCGGTTTCTTCCGATTCGATCACAGCACTGACCTTTCCCAAGCCTGGTGTTGTTTTGACAACCTGAACCACATTTTGTAAAGCATCCGTCAGATACGGAATGTTCAATTTAATCAAAGCAATACAAATTTTGACCAAAATAAAAATGACCAGAGTCGCCCCAATCGTTAATCCGACACCACGGGCAATCCCACCAATCAGATTCATATATAAAACCCGCCAAGGACGATTAAAGTTATTGACATAGTCCCCCAGACGCATCCGTTCAAACAGATAGGCCAATTTTTCAATTTGAGTCTGCCGTTCTGCCGGTGTCATTTCTGCAAATGTTTTCACCGGTTCTTTTTTACGCTTTTTGAATTTCATGATACTCCTTTAACTATTGATAAAACACCTGACGATTTTGGGTGGCCGGTTTACGTTGCACGTAGTCCCGAGCCTCCATACATTCTTCATAATCATCATAAGACATAGACCAATCACCGGCCACAGAATTGACATAAACCGGTTGAGCACCCGGCATCGGTTGAAATTGAGCCCAAATACCACTTTCCGAATCATTATCGAATCGCAATTCCAAATCCGGATCCTTTCCCCAGCCCCATGGCATACCCGGCCAACGGAACGGCCAGTAATCGGCCTGTTTCAAACAATAATTATGATCTCGGGCAAACCAAATAGCTCCCGTATTGGGGCGTTCCCAGTAAAACACTTTCTGACCGCCGCTGTCGCAAGCTGACAACATTGATAGACACACCCCCATCACAAGCATTAAAAAGATTCGTTTCATATCAGGCTCCTTTAAAAATCCAAATTGGTGTACATCTCTGATGGCATTATACCAGCGATTTTATCTTGAAGTAAAGAAGAAAATGCAGGTCGCGACTTAATTTTTGAATACCAAAGTTTCATTTCCGGATAATTTTCCCATGAAATTTCCCCTAAATAATCCAATACGGACAAGTGGGCCGCCACCGCCAGATCTGCCATAGACAGACTTTTTCCACCCAAATACGGCCGGTGAGCCGCCATCCATTCAATATACTTCAAATAACTTTTTAAATTATCCCGGGCCGCCCGAATCATCATGGAATTTGGCATAAGACCGGTCCGCAAAGCCTTCACGACCCGTTCACCGACCAGAGGTTTAAACACATCCATATAAAAAGATGAATCAAACCATCCGGTAATCCGCCGAATTTCGGCCCGCCACTTCGGGGTATCCCCCAACAAATTATTCACTGGGGTTAACTCATTCAAATACTCACAAATCGCATTATGTTGTGTTATTACCGATCCATCCGGTTCCACCAAAATCGGTAAATCACCGATCGGATTTAATTTTAAAACTCCTTCTCTCCTTTGCCAGGGCAATTCATGAACCAACCCGAACGGAATGCCTTTTTCATATAAAAACAAACGTACCTTTCGGGAAAACGGGCATAAAGGAAAATGGTATAATGTCCGGCGTTCCAGGGTCATTTCTTTCTCCTTTTGGCAATTTTTTGTAATTCCTCGGCTAATTTATCGGACGGAGAACTGGGATTACCCAAACCTAATTTGCGTAAGCTGTCCCGGGTAGCCTGTTCGGGATGAGCCAGCAACTGGCGTAGTGTTTCGACCACTTTATCAACAGTGCAATTTTCCTGCAACAATTCGGGAATAATTTCCTCATCCGCCAATATGTTCAATAAATTTACAAAGCGAATTTTTAACAACCGGCGGGCAATCGCTCCGGTCAAGGGGCTAACCTTATAAGCAATCAAATGCGGAACGCCGGCCATAGCTAATTCAACGCTGACCGTCCCGGAAGCCGCCAACGCTAAATCAGCCGCCCCAAAAGCGTCATAGCGTTCCTTTTCCCCGGTAATAATTAAATGCGGTACAGACCAATTTTTTAATTGTTCCAATAATCGGTCAGATACTGTTTTAACCGTCGGAATCACAACAAATAAATTAGGGACATACTTTCGTAATTGTTCCACCGATTCCCGAAAAACAGGCAGCAAGTATTTAATTTCATTCTTGCGACTGCCGGGTAATAAGCACAAAACGGTTGCATCCCGGCTAATACCGTATCTTTGACGAAAGGCGTCACCTTTTCCCCGATCAGCGCCACCTTCCACCACCGGATGCCCGATGAATGTCGTTTCCATCCCGTATGGTTCAAAATACTTGGCTTCATTCGGCAACAAGCAAAACAGGTGATCAACAAATTGACCAATTTTTTTAGCCCGTCCTTTTTTCCAAGCCCAAACCTGCGGTGCCACACAATGAACATGCGGTTTTTCATAGCCGGCTGATTTTAATTTTTTATGAACCCGTGCAGAGAAACTATAACTGTCAATCGTCATGACGATATCGGGATCTTTTAATTGAATATCGGCAACAATTTCATCCAAATGTTTTAAGATTTTTGGGATACTGGGAACTACTTCAAAAAAGCCCATAACAGCCAAATCCCGAATATCAAACAGACTCTCCAAGCCTTCGGCAATCATGGTTTCCCCACCGACACCGAAAAACTGAACACGGCCCTGTGTTTGTTTTTTTAAAGCCCGCATTAAACGAGAGCCCAGCAAATCCCCCGATGGTTCACCGGCAATTAAATAAACCTTTAATGTTTCCGACATGAAACCCCCACGATAAAGATGCCTAATTTATCCGCCAAAGCAACCATTTGTTCTACTTCAACCAATAGGGCCGAACCACTTTCAACCGCAATTCCTTTCAACCCGGAATCCGCGATTGATTGGACGGTCTTAGGGCCGATGGTCGGCAAATCAATCCGCCGATCCTGTTGGGGTTTGGCAACTTTAACCAACACACCGCCGCCACCCTTTCGTTTCAAAGAGGCCGTTCGTTCTATCAACTTTGCTGTTCCTTCAATGCCCTCAACCGACAGAACAAGGCCCTGTTGCACAATAGCCCCCTGACCGACGTCTACCCGCCCCAGAGCTTTGGCAACTTCTATACCCCGTTCAATATCGGCATAATCCCGTTTCGTTGGGATGATCTGACCGTAAACACCTTCGGTTGCCAATAATTTCGGTAATAACTCATCAATACCCCAAACATGAAAACCTAATTTTTCGGCCTCTGACAAAATAATTCGTAATAAATTATCATCCCCCAATAGGCGAAAGCCAACTCGAACAAGCATTGTAAAGGCTTTCCAATCCGGCCGGATTTCAGCCACCGACGGCCGCCGAACCCCACCAATGAACGTGATATCACGGATACCTTGCCTACGAAATAGTCGAATGGCCCGTCCAACGGACCCCAGGCGAATAAAAGCACCCGGCACATCGTTTAAAATATCCGGGGCAGCCTGACCGGACAAAGCCAATACAAACACCGGCCTGTGTTGAGCCTGACAGGTCGCAATCAAAGCCCGAGGCAATGCCCCGCTACCGGCTATAATTCCTAATGGTGTTTGTTCTTTCTTCATATCATTCCGGTTGCAAAATATTATTTTTTGATGGATTCTTAACAAATTCAATAACCTGTTGCACCAACGGATTTTGGGCAAAAGTTTCATCCTTTTCCAAATCCGATAAACGCTCAGCGAATAAGCGAGAATCCTCATGATTAAATAGGGCTTTATAGGCCTGTTGTAAAGTCAAAATCTGTTCTTTGGGGACACCCGCCCGTTGCAGACCGATTAAGTTCAATCCCGACAAAACAGAACGGCCGCCGCCCATAACTAAACCATAGGGAATCACATCTCGTGTAATACCGGCCATACCACCGATCATAGCACCATCCCCGATTCGGGTAAACTGTAAAACAGCCGCCAACCCGCCGATAATGGCTTTATTGCCAACGTGAACGTGACCGGCTAATGTCGCATTATTACTCATCACAATATCATCACCCAACACACAATCGTGTGCAATGTGGCTGGCAACCAAGAATAAATTACGATTGCCGATCGTTGTTATTTTATGGTCAACTTCTGATCCGACATGAGCCGTCACATGTTCCCGGAACGTATTATCATCACCGATTGTTAAAATTGCATCGGGTGCATTGCTGCGCTTGTGTTGTGCCAACAGACCCAAAGCCGCAAACGGATAAACCGTATTGCGTGCCCCCATTGTGGTATAACCGTCCACAACAACATGCGAAATTAAGTGCGTTCCGGCACCGATTTTGACATGCGGACCAACCGTGCAATAAGGGCCAATCACGACATCATCGGCCAATTCGGCCTTGGGATCAACAACAGCAGAGGGATGAACTGTAATCATAGAGGGAAGACTCCTTAATCCTTTATTTTTTCTTTAAAATCATAGCACTGAATACGGCCTGGGAAACCAGTTTTCCATCAACAAATGCTTCACCGCGAAACTTAAATACATTTCGGACTGTCTGTTCCTTTTTGACATGAAATTCCAAAACGTCACCCGGTAAAACAGGCTTACGAAACTTCACGTCATTAATGGTCATAAAATACACACTGTTACCGGCTCGTTCTTCTTCGGGAAAGGAGGTCAGAACAATAATTCCGGCTGTTTGAGCCATGGCTTCAACCTGCAAAACACCGGGCATAATCGGATTTTCCGGAAAGTGGCCCTGAAAAAACGGTTCATTAAACGTAATATTTTTAATACCGATTCCCGATTCACCGGGGATAACATCTTTTAGCCGATCAACCAATAAGAATGGTGCCCGATGGGGCAACATCTTCATAATTTCCCCAATACGAATTTCGGGAATCTTTTGTTCTGTCTTAACTTCATCCATTGTTATTTTCTCCATTTTCTCATCAATTCGTAAAACCATACTTTCATCGAAAACTTTGGCTTACCTTCCTTGGTTTGTGTCAGTTTTTTAATTGCCAAAACCTGACGGAGGAAATCTTTGTGCGGTACAGCCGGAGCCCCCAACAAGACACTGCCCGGTGCAACTTCATTCATCACACCGGATTGGGCGCCGATTTGAGCTCCCGTCCCGATTTTTAAATGGCCCGCAAAACCGGCCTGACCGCCCGCAACAACAAAGTCACCAAATTCACAACTGCCGGCAATACCGACTTGGGAAACCATAACACAACACCGACCTAATTTTACATTATGAGCAACCTGTACCAAGTTATCAATACGGGTACCGCTGGCGATAACGGTGTCTCCCATCGCCCCGCGATCCACACAAGTGGATGATCCTATTTCCACATCATCGCCGATAACAACTCGTCCCAGTTGCGGAACCTTTTGCGGCCCTGTTGCCGGTGACATAGCAAAACCAAAGCCGTCCTGCCCGACATGACATCCCGGATAGATATACACTTTATTACCGGCTATACAATGGGATACGGTTGCATTGGCCCCAACTGTGCACAAGGCCCCCATTTCAACCCCCCGTTCAATCACGGCATTTGGACCGATAGAACATCCCATTCCCAAAATGACATTCGGGCCGATAAATGCACCGGCCTCTATCCGGCAACCGTCCCCGATTTTAGCGGTCGGGTCAATATAGGCTTTATCAGAAATAAAGGGGACAACTTTATTGGGATAAAAGGCACTGGCCACCAAACCGTATGAACGATGCGGATCCTTGGATATCAGGGGAATGCATCCCTGAGGCACAAAGGACAAAAATTTTTCCGGAACAATAACTGCCCCCGCTTTTGTATTTTTTAAATCTTCACGCGCCTTAGGAATAAAAGCCCAGGAAACATCCTCCGGCCCAGCTTCCGCTAAACCGGCGACATTTTGAAAAACACGTGTTTTATCGGTCGTATCCGAAACAGTCACTTCACCGACAGCGATAATCTGTTCTAATGTCAGAGATTCAACTTTATCAAAAAAGCGGGGATCAGCCATAATTATTGACCTCCTGCAACAGGGGCAATACTTTCCGGATTGGGATAAGTCACCGGTTGAACGGATTTATTCAAAGCTTTAATAAACGCATCCGTCAAATCGTTACAATCGCTGACATGAACGGTCACGGCTTTATTTAAGACAACACCGGCACCGGCTTTTTCAGCAACATTTTGCAATGTCGTTTCAACAGAATCCTGAATTTGTGTGGCCGCTGTCTGGGAAGCCAACAAAATCTGTTGAAATTGGAATCTGTATTTATTTTGTAATTCCATGGCCTCTTTTTGCAAAGCCAACGTTTTTTTCTTAAATTCCGTTTCGCTGATTTTGCCTTTTTTAGCAACCAAATCTTTTTCTTTCTGTTCCAAAGCACCGGCCTCTAATCCGAATTGAGCCTGAACCTTTTCTTCATAATTTTTCTGTTGATCAATAATTGACTTATAAGCGACCGCTTCCCGTTGAACTCGGTCAAAATCAATAACCATTGTCTTACTGCCGCAGCAAGCCAACCGACAGGCCCCGAAAGCCAGCAACGCCGCCACAATAACGGCACCGCCCAAAATGGCTGCTTTTTTCTTACAAGAACAATCACACTGAATCATTTTCTTTATTTCGTTCGTCATTTTTTAAAATCCTTTCCCAAAGTTTAAACGAAAAACTCTTGTTTTATCATAATCCGCTTTCATAATGGGGTATGAGAAATCCAAATTAATCATCCCCATCGGCGATTGCCACAGAATACCTGTTCCGACCGCCAATCGCGTCTTATCCGAATACACCATGGTATGACTATCATAGTTATCCGGTTTTCCAATCCATCCGGCATCCGAAAAGACTTTACCCTTTATCCCCATCTCTTTCGGAAGCCCGATAGGAAAGACCAACTCAGCCGTTGCAGTCGCATACCAAAGCCCGCCCAAAGCGTCATCCGTTGCCCGGTCACGCGCACCGACACCACCGTATTCAAAACCGCGCAGTGATACATCACCCAAGAAATAGCGATCATTAATCCGTACGTCTTTACCGCCAATACCCCAAATTCGACCGGCATCACCCCGGACGGATAACACAACATCTTCCGCCACGGAAAAATATTGAATACCTGTGACATTAACCCGTACAAATTTGGAATCACCGCCAACACCTGCCAAATCCGTTCCAAGTGATGTATAATAACCGGTCGTCGGATTGATGCGACTGTCCCGCCGATCATAAATCAATTCCTGACCAATCAGAGATACCACATTTTTACCTTTTTGTTCCTTAATGTAAATAGATGCGTCACTATCAATATCATTCACATCGTCCTGACGCAGTGTATAGCGGGCCGATTGGCGGAAGTGTTCCGTATAATCCCAACCAAATCGGACTGTGCCGCCGGTCGAATCATAACTGTAAGAACTGGAATCACTGTTATCCCGTGTGGTATGGAATAAATCAATCCCGGCGGTTAAGTTCCTATCCATAAAATACGGATTAGTCAAACCGACGGTGTATTGTGTTTCTTTTTGTGATAACATAGCATTCACACCGATAATATTACCGGTTCCCAAGATATTCCGTTCCTGAACCCCCGTTTCAAACATCATCCCGTCATAGGAAGACCAACCAACCCCGATACTGAACGCACCGGTTGATTTCTCTGCCACATCTAAAACGGCATTGACTTTGGACGGATCACGTGTCGGTTCGGTTTGTAAATCAACACGACCAAAATAGTCCAAATCCTCTATCCGTTGTTTAGAACGACGGAGTTTGGCCGCATTGAACGCATCACCTTCTTTTATCCGAAATTCACGTCGAATAACCTTATCCAATGTTCGGGAATTACCCTTGATTTGAATTTGATTGATGTAAACCTTGGGACCTTCGGCAATACGGAATACAACGGCAACCGTTTTATCGGCCTCATTCTTTTGAAAATCCGGGGTCACTTCAACAAACGCATAGCCTTGATTTTCAATAGCCTGAGTCAAAGCATCAACAGTTTCATTCACCAACGAAATATCAAAATACTGACCGTTTTCAAATTCAATCAAATCGGATAATTTATCCCGATCTTTATATTCGGGCAATAAAACTGCAATTGATGGTTCGGCAAAACGATATCTGTTCCCTTCGGTCACATCAATCGAAATTACAAATCCGGACTTGTCCGGCATCAATTCGGAGACAGCCTCATTAACACGGAAATCCACATACCCCTGTTGCATATAAAACCGACGTAATAATTCCTGATCATAATTCAAACGATCCGGATCATAAGTGTCTGTTGATGATAAGAACCGATACCAAGCACTTTCCTTTGTCATCATTTTATCTTTCAGAGTTGATTCCGAAAAAGCCTGATTGCCCGTGATATTGATTGTTTTGACTAATGTTTTTTCGCCTTCATCAATTTCAAAAACAATATCGACCCGGTTCTGATCCTTTTCAATAATCTTGGGTGTCACCGTTGCCCCAAAACGACCGTTACGCTTATAAACCTCTACTAACCGAGCCGCATCATTTTGCAGTTTACGTTGCGTATAGACCATACGCGGCTTCAATAAAACTTCTGTTTTCAGAATATCATCATCCAGAGCTTTATTCCCCTCAAAATAAATCGTATGGACCTGAGGATTTTCAGTCACTTTAATTTGAGCAATTCCCTTTTTTAATTGGATATCCACATCGGAAAACAGACCGGTAGCAAACAATGTTTTGGTTGCGGCATCCAAATCAGCCGGCGAAACGTCCTGGCCCGTTTTTAACCGCAGGTAATTCATCACCGCACTGTCTTCAATACGACGAGTTCCCTCAATTTTAATATCCTTTAGCACTTCTGCCATGACAGGTGTGGCAAAAACAGAACACATAAGTAAGCATAATAATTGTTTTTTCATCCGATGATCCTTTGCACAATGCGGGGAATATCCAAAAAGAATGTATAGCCGACAAGCCCCATTAAAATACTAAAACCGACCCACATAACGGCATTTTGGACTTTTTCCGTCAAGGGTTTACGCCGAACAGCCTCAATCGCATACAAGGCCAAATGCCCTCCATCCAGCAACGGAATGGGCAATAAATTCATCAACCCGACCGCAACTGATATATTGGCAATAAAAACCAATAACACAACAATACCGTCCAAGAAAGCGTCACCGGATGCCTCCGCAATACCCAAAGGTCCCCGCATTTCTTTCGGCGGACGATGATGGAATAATACTTGTCCGATATAATTTAACGTATCCGCTGTCATGGTATAGGCCTGTTTAACGGCAAGGCCATAGGCTTCGAAAAAGCCAACATCCTGTTCTTCCATATAGGTATGTGATGTCCGAACCCCCAAGCGCGGATAATCATAGCCATCCATATATTTCGGCCGCCCCGTCGCGGATAGGACCTGCCCTTCCCGTTCAAATGTCAAGGTTATGTCTTTACCGAAATCCGTCAAACGAACAGCCCGCTGAATATCGGAAAAATCTTCCACTGTTTTACCATTAACACTTAAAATTTTATCACCGGCCAATAATCCGATTTCTTCGGCAACAGAACCTTCCTCAACCTCAGAAATAATGGCAGGCAAAACACCTTTACCCGAACAGAACAGAACCGTTCCCAAAACCAAAACGGCAAAAATATAGTTTGTAGCCGGTCCGGCAAAAATGATCAATGCCCGTTTCCACAATTTTTGTGCCAAAAACGTATAAGGTTTCAATTCCTCCGGCACATGCTCCGTTGAAGATTTGGCACTGGCCGCATCCATATCTCCCAACATTTTGACATAGCCGCCCAACGGCAACAGGCAAATTTTCCAACGCGTTCCTTTTTTATCATTCCATCCGAATAACTCTTTCCCGAAACCGAGGGAAAATTCTTCAACCCGGACGCCGCAACAGCGAGCGACGAAAAAATGGCCGCCTTCATGCACGATAACAACAAAAGACAACACAAAAACAAATGCAAAAATATAAAAACACGCCATTATCATTTCAAGAAATCCACCCGTTATTCATAATTGCCAAAACCAACGCAGATGCCATAGCCGCGAACAACAAACCGTCCACGCGATCAAATAAGCCGCCATGTCCCGGGATCAATTGACTTGAATCTTTCAGGCCCAATTTGCGTTTAATTGCCGATTCAAAAAAGTCACCGGCTTGCGCAATCACAGCCAACATACCGGCAGAAAAAATCAACCGATTGCGATACACTTCATCAGGCAATAAATCATGCGCTTTTAGATACAAACCAAATACCCAGGCAACCCCCATGGCAAACGCGATAGCCCCCAGCAAACCCGACCATGTTTTTTTGGCACTGATTTTCGGGGCCAACTTCGGTCCACCAACAGTCTTCCCAATAACGAAACCGCCGACATCCGTTGCCCAGACCACAAAAAACAACCATAGAACAACTTCACGGCTAACGCTTTCATTAATGTAGTATATATACCCGAGAGATAGAATCGGCAAACAAATATAAAAACATCCCAAAGCAAACCTAAAATGACCCGAAATACCATACACACAGGCCGTCCCCAATAAAATAATCCACAAGCAAAAGGCCGGATTTCCCTCGGTCATAAAAGCCGTTAAAACCACTGTGAGAGCCATAATTAATTGATTGGCACTTCCTTTTTTTTGAAACATTGTTCCCCATTCCCAGGCCAACCCTGTTCCCAAAACGGCTAAGAAAATCGGATACAGGGGAACGTTATATATTTCATAAACCGTCTGTCCATACCAAACAGCGCAAATAACCGCCGGAGCCAATATAAAAGCCGACAGAACCCGCAAAGCCAAATTTGAATTCATTGTTCATCCTTTCTTTTTTGGAAATTACTATTGCAGATTTTTTCCGCCCTGTCAAGAGCAATCACATCCCTTTTGTCAGAAACATAGGGAAATATGAATTTGTTCCGAACTTATCTATGCCGGGATGAAGGAACGTTATTTAAAATTTGCGCCTGTCGCATGATATACGCCCGAAACAAATCGGAACGATAATCAAAATCAGGATGGTGATCTCGGTATTGTTCCACATCCTGTCTGAATTGGTCTTTAAACCGTAACCATTCATCCAGTTGAAACAAAAAACCGGCACCGGAAAAGGTATTTTCTTCGGCCATCAATGCACTGACAAAAAATTTATCCTTATCCTCCAAAAAAGATTTCTTTTGATTTTCGGGAACTGCATAGAAATCAATAAAGGCCCCCAGCCGTTTCATACCGCATTGTTTGGCCACAAAACCGATTTTACATTGATTCGACGGAATTGTTTTTAACAAAAGGCCGAAGTCTGCCAATTCCAGAACGGACGACTTTTCCTCCGACCACGCTCCATCGGAACAGGGTGACAAGTCATACCGAACCGCATCCATAAACAAATTCCGGTTAAAACGACGCATCAGTTTTTCCTGTAAAATCATACGACTATCAAAATCCAAATGAGAAAAAGAACGCATAACGGCCGACATCTGACAGGTATTTCCTGCGCGTAAAAATTTATCGTCCCGCAAAGACCGACTATTGTCACCCAACACACGGGCAGCAGTTGCCGAAGAGGACTTATCCGCCGCACCGGCCATCAGAGCACCCATGGCACAAAGAAAAAAAATTATTTGTTTTAGATTTAAATTTTTCATTATTGTGTAAATATATCACATTGTTATTTTTATGTCAATAATTTCTAAAAATTATAATTTATGTTTTCCAAAAAAAGACTTGCTTTTTTAAAAAAAGTCTGTTATAGTGGCGCCGTTCCATTTCAAGAAAGTGGATTATTTTCGAAAATGGGGTGTCGCCAAGTGGTAAGGCAACGGTTTTTGATACCGTCATTCGTTGGTTCGAATCCAGCCACCCCAACCAAGAAAAATCCCCCGTTTATCGGGGGTATTTTTATTGATTGAGATGGTTAGGTGGACTGAGCAATGTTCGGCGAACGAGGACGCAGGGTGTCCGAGCGAGAGACGCCCCATTGGGGCGGTCGCAAGCGTTAGCGCGCGATGAAATGTGCGTCAGCCATTTCACAATCAGCCACCCCAACCAAGTCAGATAAGTCGCTAGAAATAGCGACTTTTTCTTTTAATTACATACGCTTACAAAAGTCCGTGTGTGAAGGTGTAAAAAATGCTAAATTTTCCACCTACACGGACCAGTTACAACAAAATTTCCTTTGTTTTTTATACCGGTCTATTTGAAAAATTTATCAAACTAAAGATGATAAAATATTAGAACATAAAAATATATTGACTTTATTTTTTTATTTGTCTACGATGACTTTGTGTTAGTTTTAGACAGAAAATGAATGGAGGAATTATGTCAAAAGAAATTACTTATTTAAATAGAACTCTTTCAAAAGGAGAAGACGTTGTAGGGGTAGCAGAAAATCATTGGATGGTTTATTTTTGCGATGCAATATGGGTTATTTTAGCAATCTTGCTTATACCGGCAGGCGTTGGTATTTTTATTTTACTCTTCGCTATATTATCTATACTTGGACACTATAAAATCGAAATGATTGCTACAAATAAACGTGTAATTATAAAGAAAGGAATTATCGCAGTTAATACATCGGAACTTTTAAATTCTAA
Source organism: Alphaproteobacteria bacterium (assembly GCA_017453485.1). Taxonomy (GTDB): domain Bacteria; phylum Pseudomonadota; class Alphaproteobacteria; order CAAHEQ01; family UBA3637; genus CALXZG01. The sequence continues at coordinate 39,168 of JAFTEW010000045.1, forward strand.
AATAGAATCAGTGTCTTTTGATCAAGGGATTTTTGGCAGCTTATTTGGATATGGAGATATTTATTTTAGTGGAACTGGAACAACGAAGATGAAATTTGATTGCATAAAGGATCCTTTGTTTATCAAATCAAAGTTTGAGGATATTATTGAGAATTCAAAAAAATAAATGATCGCAAAATTGGTGGTTTAAATCATTTTTGGTCCGTACCATGCAAGATGACCCTCAGCCAAATCACTCCAACTCTCGATGGGGAGGTTTTAATTGTTGACCTTTTTATCAGACCGCTTTCGGCTCCGCAAGAAACGATGAGCCAATATCAAAAATCCGATAAACGCCAAAGCGGCAGCCCCAATCCCGACCCGATGGGCCGTTGAAACAGACAGATTCAAAAACAACGGATCATAAGCAATATAGGCCATACAAACCCCGGTCATAAAGACAGCCGGAACAAAGGACACCCAATAGAGCTTGCCGCTTTGATACAAATAAACCGTCACCAACCAAAGCGTCAACATGGCCAAGGTCTGATTAAACCAACCGAAATACTGCCAAATCGTGGCCACATTAATGACGGACAACAGAACACCGCCCCCCAAAACCACCAGTGTCAAAATCAATCGGCGGGGCAATTTATCCTGGGATATTTTAAAGAAATCTGCCAAAGATAACCGGACCGACCGAAAACAGGTATCGCCCGTGGTAATAGCCAAAATAACAACCGAAGCAATCGTCACAACGCCACCGACGGGGCCCAACAATCCTTTGGCTATTTCGGAAACAGCACCACCGGCACTATTTTGGTTAATCGTCGTCAATAATTCGGCACTGTCCGAATAAAAGCACATCCCGAGCGTTGCCCAAATCAGGGCGACAATTCCTTCCACAATCATGGCACCATAAAAGACCGGCCGACCATATTTTTCATCTGTCAGGCATCGGGCTATCATCGGGGATTGGGTTGCGTGAAAACCGCTGATGGCACCGCAGGCAATTGTCACAAATAAGAGGGGAAATAAGGGCTTACCGGCCGGATGATGATTGGCTAAATCAAAATTCAGAAATGCCGGAACATCCCGTGTAAATAATGCAATAATCAAGGCAATACTACTTCCCAACAGACACAGTGCAAACAGCGGATAAAATCGCCCGATTAACTTGTCAATCGGCAACAAAGTTGCAATAAAGTAATAACCGAAAATAACAGTCAGCCAAATCCATACCGGCATATCTGTTAACTGCCCGATCATTTGGGCAGGGCTTTTGGCAAAAATAGTCCCGACTAACAACAACATAGCCGTTAAAACCAGCAAGGCCACATACTTAAACGGTTTCCCAAAATAAGTTTCCATCAGGTAAACCAGTGACTTTCCGTCATGTTTTAAGAATAACATCCCGGACAGGTAATCATGAACCGCACCGGCGAAAATACTGCCAAACACGATCCAAAGCAAGCACACGGGGCCGTAAACCGCCCCCAGTAAAGCCCCAAACACCGGTCCCAGTCCGGCGATGTTTAAAAATTGAACCAAAAAAGCTTTATAGGTCGGAAACGGCACATAATCTACCCCGTCCGGATGTCGCATAGCCGGCGTAGGATTATGGCTGATGCCCCAAATTTTTTCCACAAAAGTACCATAGATAAAATATCCCGAAATCAAACACAAACAAGCCACTAAAAACAAAACCATCAACTATTCGGCGTTTTTGCCGCCGCCTCACCTAACTAAATAAAGACGTATGCACTGTATCAAAATTGTGGCAATTTGTCAATGTGATTATTCAATTATATTAAACTTTGCTAAAAAACTCACAGATAAAAGTGTAGCATTATTCATCCGAGTGAATACGGCAAGAGCCATATTCCATATTGAACAGAATAAACAATTATAAATTTGATTGTTGGTAAGGTGTGCTGGGTTTGTGAATTGCAGAGCGATTTACCTTGACATTCGGCGAGGCATTTTGTAGCATACAAAAATTACCCTTTAAAAGGAGTTCAAATGAAATATTATTTTTGCGGTATCGGTGGAATTGGTATGAGCTCTATTGCCCAATATGTCCGTTTGAAAGGTCATGATGTTGCCGGATCTGATCGGGCTTTTGATTTGGGAGATAATGAAAGTATGCGCCGAAAATTAGAAAATTTAGGCGTTCGGATTTTTCCCCAGAATGGTTCGGCTGTCACGGTGGATACGGACATCTTTGTCGTCTCTACGGCAGTGGAATCACAAATCCCGGATGTGAAACGCGCCAGGGAGTTAGGGTTAAAGATTCAAAAACGGGCCGAAATTTTGGCCGAAATTTTACATACTCATACCGGCATTGCCATTGCCGGAACGAGTGGTAAAACAACCATTACGGCTATGGTGGGGCATATTTTGACCACTTGCGGTTTGTCGCCAATCGTGATCAATGGTGGCATTTTTATCAATACCTATGATGTGTCGCAGGAACCTTCTAATTTTTTAATGGGGCAGAAGGATTTTTGTGTGGTTGAAGCCGATGAATCCGACGGCAGTATTGAACTGTATCACCCCGCAATTTCAGTCATTTCCAATATTTCTTTGGACCATAAATCACTGACTGAACTGCGCCCCCTGTTTAGGGACTTCGTAAAACGAACCGAAAAAGGAGTTATCCTGAATGCAGATTGTGACGAAACACGGGCTCTTGTGGGGATTCACCCTCAGACGCTGACTTTTTCATGTCGGCCGGATCAGGCAGCAGACCTGAAAGCAACGGATATCATACCGACAGATTCAGGGATTGATTTTAAGGTGAACGGTATCTCAACCCATTTGCAAGTTTTAGGAAAACATAATGTTGAAAATGCGTTGGCTGCTATTGGTGCAGCTCTCTTGGCGGGAGTTCCGGTGGAACAGGCCGTGCAGGCACTTTCTTCCTTTTTGGGCACCAAACGGCGCTTGGAAAAAATAGGGGTGGCTCGGGGAATTACCGTTTACGATGACTATGCGCACAACCCAGAAAAAGTGGCTGCTTCTTTATGCACACTTCATCAAGAAAACCATGCCTTGTATGTCATTTTTCAACCGCACGGATTTGCACCAACACGATTGATGAAAGAGGGGTATGTTGAGGCTTTTTCTCGATATACGGGTCCGAAGGATGTGCTGCTCTTTCCCGAAATTTTTTATCAAGGAGGAACTGTGGTCAAAGATATCTCTGCACAGGATCTGGTAGAGGACCTGATAGTCCGAGGAAAACAGGCGTTCTTTTTTGAAAATCGGGCAGCGATCCCTGCCTTTGTAGCCGAACGCATACAACCCGGTGACCGTGTTGTGGTGATGGGAGCGCGTGATTGCACCCTAACCGATTTGGCGAAGGATATCCTAAAATCAATTTAAACATTTGTTGGCATACTTTTCTCCATTTGGGTAAGGCGTTATGGAGTAAAGCCAATATATAAAATGTTATTGAATAGTAAAAAGTATGTGAAACATAATAAAATCAGCTACTTTTGTGATGATGAGTTCGATTGTTGATGAAAATATATGCTTTTCATCCACACTCCAATCGAACAAGCTTAAATGATTGAAAATAAACTGCGCAAAATAAAAAGTGTCCAGTGGACAATTTTTATGCGTAAAGCAATGAAACACAATGAATTCAAGTGGTAACGCAGAATGAATTGATGTTGGAATTGAAAAAGTTGACTTTTCAGACGACTTGTTAAAAATGGTAAGGAGTATTTTGCAAAACGAGGGGCAAGCTTGTTTATTTTTGTAATTATCGAATTATAATATGCTTAAACCATTTTTCTTGATAACTAACCATTTTTTCAATTTCATCATCTGTTAAATTAACCCCATTTGGAACAACAATCAATTTATCATCATCATCGTTTGTCCTGTGTATTATCGCTATACAGGTTCCTTGGAATTCTGTCAGAGGCCTATCCACACCTAAAACATAAGCATCCAATTCCTCTCCATCCCCAGATATTGTATCAGGTATATAACCATAATTAGTCAAATACTCAAAACCATGCTTTGGATGCTTTGATCCCAGAGGTCTGTCCATAATCACACGCACATTTTTAGTCAAATAATCCTTTGTAAGCATATCGTAATTCTTTCCTTTTCCTATACCATACAAAATTATTCTTTTTAATGCAACCAAAAAGTTCGAATGTCTCAGAGCCTATTAAATAGCACTAAAAATGTGAAATGTAATAAAATCAAGCATTTTAAAGCATATGAGTTCGATTGCCCACGAAAATTGATGCTTTTTGTATGAAGTCCAATCGAACCGACTTAAATGCTTGTAATAAAAGAAAAAGTCGCCTTTTCAGACGACTTGTTCAAAATGGTGAGCGTGCTGGGATTCGAACCCAGGGCCACCTGATTAAAAGTCAGGTGCTCTACCAGCTGAGCTACACACTCATCGTGCGGCGAACGGGGGGAAGTATAACAAATTGTTTTTTGAATGTCAAGCCCTTTTTTACGCTTTTTTAAAAAAGAGTTGCCTAAATTCGATTTTCGTGATATAATGTGAATATATAAGGAGGATTATTCCATGCAAGAGATGGTTGGCACCTATGAAGATATTCTGTTTGACCTAGACCAAATTAAAAGGCTCAGCCAAGAAGAAGTAAGTCTGCCGCGCGAACTGCGGGAACGATTGGAACGTTTGCCCAAAAAGCAACGGGAAAA
>JAFTEW010000007.1 GCA_017453485.1 Alphaproteobacteria bacterium
AATAAAATAAAACAAAACAAAGTAAAAGCAGGGGCCGTTGCAGCCCCTGCTCTTTTAACCAATTTTAAATATCCAAATTTTCAACGAACTTGGCGTGTTCCTGAATAAATTGAAAACGATATTCGGGTTTGTTCCCCATCAACCGTTCCACAATATCGGCGGTATAGGCGGCTTCCTCGCGCGTTTCTTCGGTTGCGGCGTTTTTACCCGGTAAAACCACACGCAACAATGTCCGTTTATCCGGATCCATCGTTGTTTCCTTTAATTGGTGCGGCGGCATTTCCCCCAAGCCTTTAAAGCGAGAAACCTCAACATTTTTGGCATTTTTGAATACCGTTTTCATCAACAATTCTTTTTCCGCATCATCGGCCGCATAGACAGACTTACCCCCCTGTGTCAACCGATACAACGGCGGCAACGCCAAATACAGATGGCCGTGCTCAATCAACCCGGGCATTTCCTGATAAAAGAACGACATCAACAATGATGTGATGTGCGCTCCATCCACATCGGCATCGGTCATAACAATGACCTTTTCATAACGCAATTTCGTTTCATCATATTTGTCCCGATGACCACAGCCCAAAGCTTCAATCATATCGCGAATTTCTTCGTTTGCCATAATTTTATCGTTGCTGGCGCTGATAACATTCAGGATTTTTCCCCGCAACGGCAAAATAGCCTGTGTTTCGCGACGGCGAGCCTGCTTAGCCGAACCGCCGGCCGAATCACCTTCAACCAAGAATAACTCGGTCCCTTCGGTCTTAGTATGCGAACAATCGGCCAACTTCCCCGGCAGACGCAATTTCTTTGTCGCACTGGCCCGTGCCGTTTCAATTGTTTTCTTTTTACGCTTGCGTTCTTCAATGCGTTCCATAATGAAATCAAGCAAAGCATTAGCGGATTTTATATCCCGACTCAGCCAATGATCAAACGGATCCTTAATAGCATTTTCAACCAAACGTGCCGCACTTTGGGTCACCAATTTTTCTTTGGTCTGCCCCTGAAATTGCGGATCCTTAATAAAAACGGAAAGCATGACACCCGCCGTATCCAAGATATCATCGGCCGTCATTTCGGCAGCTTTCTTATTACCGACCATATCGGCAAACGTCCGTAACGATTTTGTCAATCCGGCCCTAAGGCCTGTTTCATGCGTGCCGCCCAGCGGTGTAATCACTGTATTACAATAAGTGTAGGAAAAGCCGTCTTTAAAATCATCCGGCCAGCAAATCGCCCATTCTACTGCCCCCATATTATCCGGAAAATCAACACGACCGGTAAAAGGCTTGGGCGTGACAGCCGTTCGGCCCTGCATTAAAAAGTCCAAGAAATCTGCAACCCCGTTTGGGAATTTCAAAATTTGCTCGGTCGGTGTTTTATCTTCGGGACCGATTAAAGAGGCATCACAATTCCACCGAATTTCAACACCCCTAAACAAGAATGCTTTCGTCCGAGCCATTCGGAACAGAGTAGCCGGCTTGAAATGGATACTTTCCCCGAAAATTTCCGTATCGGGAATAAAAGAAACACTGGTTCCCCGACGATTACTGACCGTTCCCAAACACTCTACCGGTGTTGCCGGAATACCGCGATGATATTCCTGACGATACAGTTTTTTATCTTTGGCAACTTCAATAACCATATGACTGGATAATGCATTCACAGCCGACAAACCGACACCGTGTAATCCACCCGATACAGCATACGCCCCACCGCCGAACTTACCGCCGGAATGGAGCGTTGTGGTAATGACTTCCAATGCTGATTTTCCCGGATATTTCGGATGCGGATCAACCGGGATTCCTCGCCCATTATCTTTAACGGTCACATAACCGTCAGCCCCCAAAGAAACTTCAATATTCGTTGCGTAACCGGCCACGGCCTCATCCATCGCATTATCAATAATTTCTGCGACCAAATGGTGATAGGCGCGCTCGTCAATTCCGCCGATATACATACCGGGACGTTTACGAACGGGCTCTAACCCTTCCAGGACTTCAATATCTTTTGCGGAATAATCCGACTTGACTATATTGGCATTAAATAAATCTGACATAGGTCGTATTTTAATCGGATAAAATGACAAAATCAAGAAAAAAATGTATGATTGCCTCTTTCTTTTTTATTCGTTTTATGATATAGTCCACGCAAAATTGCAGTGAAAGGATAACATAATCATGACACCTGAAATTATCAATCTGATTTTTCCGAATCCGTTACCGACACCGGCAGAAATTGAGGCAAAATACCCTGCGCGCCAATTACCGGATGGGGCCAAGGTGACTCGTGTTGCACCCAGTCCAACCGGCTTTATGCACATCGGTGGTATCTATGCCGCTTTACTTTCCGAACGGGTAGCGCATCAAAGTGGAGGAAAATTCTACTTACGGATTGAAGATACCGATCAGAAACGAAAAGTTGACGGCGCCGTTGAACTAATTTCAAATTCTTTGGGACGATATGGTATTCATGCCGATGAAGGTGTTGACAAAGACGGACACGATTTCGGCCCGTATGCTCCCTATACCCAAAGCCAACGTAAAGAAATTTATCAGGCCTATGCTAAATCATTATTGGAAAAAGGCATGGCCTATCCATGTTTTTGTGCGGCCGAAGATTTGGATATTATGCGTAAAATTCAGGAAAAAACCAGTGTCCGCCCAGGATACTATGGTAAGTATGCCAAATGTCGCAACTTAACCGATGAACAGGTCTTGGAAAACCTGAGAGCCGGAAAGCCTTTTGTCTTGCGCTTTAAATCAATGGGTGATAACAATAAACGTTTAATTGTAAAGGATTTGATTAAAGGGGATTTGGCTCTGCCGGAAAATGATATTGATGTCATTATTATGAAGGGAGACGGCCTACCGACATATCATTTTGCCCATGCTGTTGATGATCATCTGATGGGAACAACGCATGTGACACGGGGTGATGAATGGATTTCTTCCGTACCACTCCATATCCAATTATTTGTAGCTTTGGGTTGGAAAGCACCAAAGTATGCCCATTTTGCTCCCCTGCAAAAATCAGAAAACGGCAATAAACGAAAATTGTCCAAACGTCATGACCCAGAAGCAAACATCATGTATTTTTGGGAAAAAGGATATCCGGAAAATGCTTTGATTGAATATCTGCTCAATTTGATTAACGCCAGTTTTGAAGATTGGCGACGTAATAATCCGGATAAAAATGCTTTTGATTTTCCGGTCAACTTTAACAAAATTTCGAATGCGGCCGGGGCATTGTTTGACTTTGTGAAACTAAACAGTATTTCCAAAGAGGTTATTGCTAAAATGTCTGCTGAACAGGTGTTTGAATCCGTCCTGAAATGGGCCACGGAATATAATACACCCTTTGCTGAACGGTTAAAAAATAATCGGGATTATGTGATTCAAATTTTGAATATTGAGCGAAATATCGGTAAGAAATCACGTAAGGATCTGACCAAATGGGAAGATGTTGAAGGTGATTTAACTTACTTTTTTGATGATTTGTTCACAACGACAAAAACGGAAAAATTGGCTATATTGGCTCCATTATCCGAATCGGATATTCGGACTATTGCACAGGAATTTTCAGCCGTTTACCAACCGACAGAGGACAAAGATACCTGGTTTGCCCATATTAAGGAAATTGCCGAAAAGCACGGCTTTGCAACGGACATGAAAGCCTATAAGGAAAATCCGACGGCATTTAAAGGAAATGTGTCCGATGTGGCCAAGGTTTTACGGGTTTTGATAACCGGCCGGGATAAAACACCCGATTTGTATCAGATTATGCAAATTCTTGGTGTTGATAAGGTCAAGGCCAGATTGTCCGTTTAAATTTATTTTTAAGATAAATCCCCGCCCACTTTACTTCGGGTGGGGCTTTTTATTGACAAGGGGGCGATACAACCTTATTTAAACTTTATCATTATCAATACGGAGGAAAAACTATGCCCATTTTATTACCTGATTTACCCTATGATTTAAGTGCATTATCCCCTGATATCAGTGCAGAAACCCTATCCTATCATTACGGCAAACATCATGCCGGATATGTTCAAACGACCAATCAATTGATTAAAAATTCTCCGTTAAAGGATAAAAATTTAACCGATTTGATTTTAATATCGGCAGCAGATACCGTTTTAACACCCTTGTTTAACAATGCAGCCCAATGTTTTAACCATACATTTTATTGGAACAGTTTGAATCCGAATGCCTCAAAACCCAATTTAGAATTGGAAACCGCTCTTATTCGGGATTTCGGTTCAATTAATACTTTCAAACAGGATTTTATAACAGCGGCAACCAAACGCTTCGGAAGCGGTTGGGCCTGGCTTGTTTATTCATCAACGGATAAAACGTTGAAAATTATCACAACTGCCAATGCCGAAACGCCGTTGACCCAACCGACCCTGACACCGCTGCTATGTATAGATGTATGGGAACACGCCTATTATTTAGATTACCAAAACAGACGAGCAGATTACCTGAAAGCCATTGTCGATAATCTGCTCAATTGGGATTTTGCCAATCAAAACTTTGATAAAATTTAAAACAGATTAAACAATCCCGGCGATTTTTTGTTCTGTTTTTCGGTGGATTTACTTTCCTGTTGTTGGTTATATGTATCAACAACGGCTTTTCCTTTTTCTAACTCTTCTGTCGTGGCAGCCCCTTCAATCGATTGAATGGCATCCCGAACCGTCAGGGTTAAGTTTTTATCTGCCGTTTTTGAAGCAATCAACATCCACCCATAACAGGTAGCAATATCCGGCGGATTTATACCACGTCCTTCACAATAGGCCTTGCCGAGTTGGTATTGCGAATAAGCATCACCGGCATCGGCCCCCTTGCGATACCAAGCCACGGAAGCCGCAACATCACCGAAACGATTACGCAGTAAATCACCATAATAACCAAATGCCTTAGTCTGTCCCTTTTCGGCGGATTTTTCAATTGCTTTTTCCAAAGCCCCCCGATCACCCGTTGACACCGCTGTTTCGATCATTTTACCGCTGACGCCATAATTAGTGCCATCCGAATGTAAGGCTGCTCCGGCTTCCAAACGGGTCTTGGTCGTCTCTTCATCATTAAACCCGGGAATAATCGGGATGATAGCCTCCAATCTTTCTTTGGCCGGCACACTCTGCGAAGCCGGTATCGGTCGCCATTCCATAATCTTTTTTTGCTGTGCAGACAAGACAGATCCGTCAAAACTGCGGGAAATCTGCTCACGTCTGGCAGCGGCCTCTTGCCCGACGGAATCGGAATTATAAGCCGCCAAGATACTAAACCAGGAATACGCATCCAAAGGATTTCTTAACCGCGGATGTGATACGCGAAGGTTTGCCCATTCCTGCTGTGCCGGAATATATCCTTGATTGGCAGAACGCACATACCACTTTACGGCCGCATTGTAATCCTGCGGAATACCACGTCCTTGCAAATAGTATTTACCGACCTTTAATTGCGCCCGTTTATCCCCTTTTAAAGCGCCCATATAATAAAATCCGAAAGCGTAGGTATAATTTTTTTCAACACCCTCACCTTTTTCATAAGCCTGTCCCAATTCATACAAGGCGTTTTCATTACCGGCATAGGCTGCCTTTTTCAAGTATTGCAAGCCCAACTCATTATTTTGAGCGATTCCTTCTCCTTTGATAGCCATCCGTCCCAAAGCAACAGCAGCATCCGGATTTTGAGCTTTATCCGCCATTTCAAAGTAGTGAAGTGCCTTGTCTTTATCGGCCGTTACACCCAAACCGTCCTGATACATACGCCCCAGGTAATAGGCAGCAACGGTGTTCCCTTCTTCGGACAGGGCCAATAATTCCGGATAAGCCGTTTCATATTCCCCTTTTTCAAAAGATTGAACCGCTTCGGGCAAACCGGCAAAAGCACCCATTGTCCAACAGGTGGAAACCAACAACATTGTCCAAAATTTTTTGTTCATAACAAACCTCTCTTTCTGTGTTTTTACCTTTATATCATCTTTTTTATCCATTGTAAAACATTTTTTTATCAGGGTAGATATTGCTTCGGATTGACAACTTTGGCTTTATATCGGATTTCAAAATGAAGTTGCGGTGTTTTAACACCACCGGAAGACCCCATTTCAGCTATTTTTTGACCTTTTTTAACCGTATCGCCTTTTTTAACCGATAATTTCCGATTGTGAGCATAGGCCGTAATCCAACCATCCTTATGCTTTATCAATACCAAATTACCATAACCTTTCAGTTCATTACCGGCATAGGCCACTGTTCCGGATTCGGCCGCCTTAATAGCCGTTCCTGCTTTTCCGGCGATATTGATACCATCGTTACCCGAACCGAAGGGCGATACAACTTTTCCGGATACAGGCCATGCAAACTTCTTTTTTGATTGCGATTTCGGCACATTGGCTTTTCCCTGAAAAGCAGTCGGATTTTTAACGGCTTTACGACGGGCGGCTTCGGCCCGACGATCTTGGGCGACTGTTCCGGTATGACCGTTTTCAGCCGTTTTTACAGATGTTTTCATTCTATCCTCAGCCGTAAAAATAGGAGATTCTTTCTCATCTGACCAAGAATTTATTTTTAAGACTTGACCGTTGTGAATGGTATAAGGCGGTTGAATCCGATTCAACCGTGCCAAAGAACTGACGGACATACCGTGACGATTAGCAATGCTATACAATGTATCCCCACGGCGCACCCGATATGTTTCGCTTCGGGGTAAAACCAAATATTGTCCGATAGATAACGTATAGGGCGGTTTTAAATCATTAGCCTCAATAATCGCCCGCATCGGGACATCATTCTTTCTGGCAATGCTGTATAATGTATCCCCCTTACGCACCCGGACGCCACTGCATCCGAATATCATCGACAACATCAATACAGCACCGATAATCGAAAACAAATACCGCATAGGGTGTTCATACCTGTTTTTGAAAAAAAAAACGCAACCAGAGAGGGGCTGGGGACTAGTGCCAAAACTTATTTTATATTCTTTCAAAAAACTGTTTGTATATTCTTTCTTTGTTAAAGATGAACCTTGATATATGGGAG
>JAFTEW010000046.1 GCA_017453485.1 Alphaproteobacteria bacterium
CCACTGATTTTCAAAATAACCCTGTCCAATATTAATTCGGCTGGAAGTCCGGTACTTTTTGCTTGTTTTTCTGCTTCAATCAACAAGTCTAACACCTTTAAAATAAAAGGCTTTTTCCAAATTTGAATCTGTTTTCTGAAACTGGATTCCAACCGAAACTGAGCCGGTTTCATTATTTTTTTAAGAGCAGCTTCCGTTCCGCCGGATAAATATGTTTCGCTTGCATCCAATAATTTATTAAAATACATAGATAAAATTCGAATGATACTAACCGGATTTTCACCATTTTCTAACATCAGATGATACTCTTTATCCGCGGTCTGTCTATTTCCGACAGCAACAGCGCAGCAAAAAATATCCGTTGATGAATTTTGTGTATCCGTGATTACCGCTAAAACATCGGCTGGCTCAACAATTTTTTTATCACCTAAATAGTTAATTAATTTTTCCAATTCCCGACGAGTCATCAACCTGTTTTCAGTCAACCGTTCGGTCAATATCGGTAAAGCCGCTTCGGATACCCGAATTTGTTGATTACTTAAAACTTCCTGAACAAAGGCTGCCACATCTTTTGCCTCATCGGCATAACAGGCAATTCCCAATAAATCTTTTTCTGTTTCAAACAAATTTCTGATTCCGGAACTTTTTGTTAAATTGCCGGCTGTTATCAATAAAAAGGTGTCTGTTTTGATATTTTGAAAATATTCTTCAACGGCACTTAAAACAGTATTATCTGCCTCTTTTAACCAAATCAGTTTTCGTCCCCTCATCAGGGATATTGCATTTCCTTCATCTGACAAAAAACTTGGGATTTCTTTTATTTTTTGTGGTGTTAGTTTAATAAAACAAAATTCATCCGATTTGTCGGTAATAATAAAGGAAATTATTTGATCGGCTAATTCCTGAACAATACCAAAATCTGGTCCGAAAACAAGAGCCCCTTTAAATCCGTTTTTTATCTGTGAAACAAGGGCATTAACCTGATACGGTTTGGCTTTCACGGTTTTTCCTCTTTAAAATAGGACAAAACATGCATAGCAATATCATTTCCCATCAATTGTATCAAGTTATCGTATAACTTGTCCTGTGCCACAACCGTTGCATAAGGATCTTTAATCAGATTAAACAAACCGTTCGAATTCACAGAGGAAGAAATTAAAGTTTTTTGATTTGATAAATCTGTCAATTGATAATCCGCCGATAACATCATTGATTCCAAACTGGCAAAGTTATCACTACGAATGCTTTGGTTGGCATACTTCGGTTGTTGCAAGACAACGGTTAATTTATATTTTTTAGATACCTGAATATCATCCGGGTTTAATTTATCCTTTAAGATCAAACCCATCTGATAACCACCATTACCGGCAATCGGGTTAATCTGTACCGCGGCTGTTTGATTGATTAGCGTTTCTTTTTGCGTATAAAGCGGTTGAAATCCGCATCCGCTTAATAGAAACAGACCCCAAAACATTATTTTAAAATTCATTTTTATCTTCATAAATTCATTATACCGATTTTAAACTTGAAAAACAAGAAAAAACAGGATAGTTTTTAAAAAAAGGAAAAAAAATGACTAAACCTAAAATAACGATTATCATCGGACCAACAGCCAGCGGTAAATCCGGATTAGCCGTTCGATTGGCCCAAAAGCAAAATAGCAGTATCGTCAATGCTGATTCAATGCAAATTTACAGTGATTTATCAATTATATCTGCTCGACCGACACAGGCTGAAATGATGGGGATTCCCCATTTACTTTACGGATATGTTGATGCCTGGACACAAGGAACCGTTCAAGATTGGTTAAATCGGGTTATTCCAGTATTAAAGGAATTAGAAAATCCAATCGTTGTTGGTGGAACAGGACTTTATTTATCATTATTAATCAATGGAATAAATGAAATTCCGGATATTGATCCAACTGTCCGTAAATTCGTTCGTCAGATGGATTTATCTGAAATAAAAAAACAAGTCATTGATTGTTCTTTTACAGATCCACAACGGCTAATGCGTGCTTTGGAAGTTCAGTTATCTACGGGAAAACCCTTGGCCTATTTTCAAAAATTACCAAAGAAAAAGTTAATTGATGCTGACTTTAATATTATTTTTATCAATCCGGACCGAGATATTCTTTATCAAAACTGTGAAAAGCGCTTTTATCAAATGATTAAAACCGGTGGCATTGAAGAAATCGAACATTTACTAACCTTAAAACCAACTGGCGGTGTATTAAAAGCCATTGGTGTCCCAGAAATAATATCCTACATTCATGGATATATTTCAAAAGAAGAAATGTGTAAACAGGCTATTTTATCAACAAAACACTATGCCAAACGCCAAATTACCTGGTTTCGACATCAAATTCAATCCGATATTATCATCAAAAAAGCAGATGAATTAATAATTGAACAATAAACCAATTCACTGTAATGTTCCCAAAGCCGTCAGTTTTTGCAAAATAACATCCAGCATATCTAAATTTTCATAAGAAATGACAACCGTTCCGTTTTTGCCGGTCCAGTTAATTTCTACCGGTGTTTTGAGTAAATTGGACATTTCTTTTTCCAAAGCTAAAATATCACTATCCTTTTGATTTATTTTTTCTTTTTTAATACGTTGTTTTACACCACCTTTGGCAGTCGCTATTTTTTCTGTTTGCCGGACACTTAACCCCCTATCAATAATCTCGGCAGCCAATTCAGATGGATTTTGTGCATTTAATAAAGCCCGAGCATGTCCGATAGTTAATTCTTTATTTTCAACAAGTTGTTTTATGTCAGATGGCAAATCAAGCAACCGCATCATATTGGCAACATGACTACGACTTTTTCCGACAACTTTGGATAATTCATCTTGGGTATAATTAAACTCATTCAATAATCTGGCATATGCTTCTGCCTCTTCCAGTGGATTTAAATCTTCCCGTTGTAAGTTTTCGATCAAAGCAACCTCCAACGCTGCTTTATCATCAAAATCCTTAATAATAACGGGAACTTGTGATAATCCTGCCTGTTTTGATGCCCTCAAACGCCGTTCCCCGGCAATGATTTCATATTCACCATTTTTTTTCGGTCGTACCAAAAGCGGCTGTAAAACACCTTTTTCTTGAATAGAACGAACCAAATCCATTAAAGCATTTTCAGAAAATACACGACGGGGCTGATAAGGACTAGGTGTCAATAAATTAATATCAACCAATGTGATACCATTATTTTCTGTCGGGATGGAGGACTCATTAAAATCATCTCCCATTAAAGCACTTAATCCTTTTCCCAATCCTAAATTTTTATCCATTTGTTTCTCCTTTTTCACGTTTCAAAATTTCACCAGCTAAACGCACATAGCTTTGGGCACCTGTACTTTTAAAGTCATATAGCATAACAGGTTTTCCATGGGATGGTGCCTCAGGAATACGCACATTTCTGGGAATAACCGTATCATAAACTAAATCATTAAAAAATGAGCGTACATCATTCACAACCGATCGGGACAACCTGGACCGGCCATCAAACATTGTCATAACGATTCCGTCTATTTTTAAAGTCGGATTAAAGTTTTTCTTAACCTTTTCAATTGTTTTCATTAAATCAGCTACCCCCTCTAATGCCAAATATTCACACTGAACAGGCACAATGACCGAAGTAGAAGCTACCAAAGCATTCATGGTTAATAATCCGACAGCCGGCGGACAATCAATAAAAATATAATCAAAATCCGATAAATCAGAGATAGCCTTCTTTAAGAAAAATTGAGGTTTTTCTACATTTGCTAGTTCTATATCAACACCCAATAATTCCTGACTGGCTGGTAAAACATACAAAAAAGGAATTGATGTTTGAACAACACTTTCTGACGCTTTATATCTCCCGGTTAAAACTGTATAGGAATTTTGTCCCCCCTGGCGACGCTGAACACCCAAACTAACCGTTGCATTTCCTTGAGGATCTAAATCGATAATTAGTACTTTTTTCCGTAAAGCTGCCAAAGCAGTCGCTAAATTAACGGTTGTTGTCGTTTTACCGACACCACCTTTTTGGTTAGAAACAGAAAAAATTCTAGTCATATAATACCTCCGTCACTTTTAAAATAGAACTATTTGAATTTGTTATACTTTTTATTTTTTCAATTTGACAGTTTATTGTACATTTTTGAATTTCTTCATCCACATTTTCACCTTTTAAAAATAAACAGATTGTTTGAGAATCAATCAGATTCTTTCCTAATACAAGTAAATTTTGTAAAGAAGAAAGCGCCCGTGCTGTCAGGATATCTACTTTTTGATGTTGAATATTTTCAATGCGGGTATTTAAAATTTCAACAGGCAAAGAAAGTTCTCGAACAACTTCTTTCAAAAACAAACATTTTTTCATATCACTTTCAATTAAGATAATCTGTTTTAAATGGCCGACATTTTTTTTATTCAAAATAGACAGGACAATTCCCGGAAAACCGGCTCCACTTCCCATGTCACACAAAACTTTGGCATTATCCGAAATTAGAGGATATAATTGAGCCGAATCAACAATATGACGATTCCATATATCTGATAAAGTTGAAGGCGCGATCAGATTAACTGCCTTTTGCCATTTCTTTAATATATCAATATATATATTTAATTCTTCTTTTGATTGTTCTAATAATGTATATATATGTTTCATGTGAAACATATCTAACAAATTCTACTTCATATTGCAACATATTTTTTTTATTTTTAAAAAAAAATGATATATTGTTTCATGTGAAACAAAAAAGTAATCAAAAATAAATTTCATTGTA
>JAFTEW010000001.1 GCA_017453485.1 Alphaproteobacteria bacterium
ATTGGCTGTTAGTAACATACGGTGATGATAAATTCGTTGCTGTGGCTTTTGGTTCAAACAAATCCGCCTATTCCACTGATGGTATAAACTGGACAGCATCTACAATGCCGAGTTCTGCGTATTGGTATTCAGTAACATACGGTGATGATAAATTCGTTGCTGTGGCTTTTGGTTCAAACAAATCCGCCTATTCCACTGATGGTATAAACTGGACAGCATCTACAATGCCGAGTTCTGCGAATTGGCTGTCAGTAACATACGGTGATGGTAAGTTTGTTGCTGTGGCTAATGGTTCAGATGCCTCAGCTATTTTTACTATTCAATATGACAAATGCTACACCGATACAGCTAATCCGACCACAACTTCGGTAGTCTACAGTGAGCCTGAAACCGTTTCAAGTTATACCATTTCAAGCGTAACAAGTGGAGCTATCACGCTTTCTAACAATAACACATATTACTACAATCAATCAGGTAATGCTTACACATATCAAAGTGTGGGTGTGGCTCACCCTGAATATTTGTGCTTTATTGACGGTGTAGGCGTTAAAATAGGCACAACAACAATTGCAACTAATTCATAAAGGAGTAAAAACTATGCAAACAAAACAAATTACACGTTTAACAGCAGACGAGGGCAAATATCTTAGAAAAGACAACCAGTTCTACAATACGGTTGACCTTAAAGATGGCGAAACCACTGCCGATTATGAGGAAGTATCCGAAAAGGTTATGAAAAAATATTATGCGCAAATGACGCCGAGAGAGTTTGTGCTTGGTCTTTTGAGCCGAGGTATTACCCGTGAACAGATTGAAGAACTTATTAAGAGCAATCAGCAAGTTTGGGCAGAATTAAACTATGCAACATTTATTGAGCGCAAAAATCCTCTGCTTGACGAACTTTGTGGACAATTCGGATTAACGCCGGAAGATGTTGACGGCATTTTTGGGTTGAACTAATGAACCGGATTCTATTGATTAGTTTAATCATAATTGCTTTAGTGGCTGTTTTTTACCGCTACAAAGCGAATAATTTAAAAACCGAATTACTTAGCGTGAAAAATGAAAATGCTGTTATGCGTGCAAATATGGCAGAATACGAGCATATTTTTGAATTAAATAAAAAGGCTGATGAAGAAAACGAAAAATTTAAGGGGAAGTTAGATGAGGACACTACCGACAATCTTGATGTTGTGCCTGCTGATTATATTCTTAAGCAGCTGCGTGCAGACTAAAGTTGAATATAAATACTATCCGTTACAGCCTATTTATTGCCACAGGACAGTAAAAACGAATCGGCAAATATACGCTTGCTTTAACGAATACAAGTCAAAATACAATTCTGCATTAAAGGAAATAAACAAATGAAACAGCTACGCATAGATTTTCCCGATTATCCTGCCAAAGAGCAAGAAAAAGATGTTGAGCGGTTTAAGCTTTTGGAAAAGAAGTATCAACCGCATATATTTTTACTTAAATTTGACGGCTTATGGGCTAGTATGACTTTTACAGGTGGCAAGATACGCCATAAGTTTTACGAGGGTATGAACCTTTACCAAACTTTTAACGCTGTTAAGAAAACGCACCCTTTCCATAAGATGAAGTATATAATGAATGAGGGTTTAGAAAACTACCTAAGAGATATGAGAAAAAAAGAACTATCAAGAAAATCTTTACAACTTAATATTGACTTTACAAAACAAAGGTGATATATAATTCTTGTTTATTAATCTAAAAAGCCGGTGGAGTTTCAAATTCCACCGGTTAAGCTTTAATTTTTTAGGATGAAAACGATGTTTTCGCTTATTAAAGTATCAAATTTATTTTAACTTGTCAATATCTTTTAACGCTTTTATTGCAATACAGACAAGTTTATTCATATCATAATCTGTTGACGATATTTTACGCAAAGCATCAATCGCAACATTGTAACGTTTATATAAATTACTAAACTTTGAATAAATCCAAAATCCTAAAACAAAAATCCATAAAAAATAAAAAATCAAAATCATTTGTTAAACTCCTCTATATGGTGATAACGGCCGTTTTTATATTCCCATTTACGGCCGAGATTTATTTTCCACTTATTCTCAACAGCGTCGTATATTTCCGGCACATAGTCATCATTTTGCTGCAGTATGCTTTTTATGATAAAATGAGCTGTCTGTGGCGCAAAGCGATAAATGCCGATACAGCATATAATGCAGTCGGCAAGTTCCTCGATTTTGTTTTCTAACGTTTCAGCACCATTTACTTCGTTTAATTCTTCTTCAAGTTTTAACAATTGGCCGGACAAATCAGCCAACGGAAACAGTTTTTTATGTTCTTCAATTTTTTGTAATAAATTGCTCATTTCAATAAATCCTTATCAAAGCGCGTGTTAATTTTATTTTGAAATTCTTTAAGGTCTTTCAGTGTGTCGACGATCCACTCCATGACTTCAATTCTGTAATTAGCATCAAGCTGTTTTATCTTGCCGGTTTGCACCCACTGCGGATAACATTTTTTGCGCAGTGCGACTTCACGTTCGGCCTCTTTAATCATCTCGTCTAGTGTCATTTTCTAACCTTTCAAGCCGTTTGTCAATATCATTTAATTTATTTATAATCCGTTCAAAATAATTTGTGTTTTGGTCTTGTAGCGACTTCATAATATCATTATTTGACGCATCGGCTTCTAATAAATCGGTGTTATACGTTTGAAGAAAAGTGCTGAATAGGTCCAATAAGTTATTACGGTTCATTATTATACCTCATCAATTAAAAGATGTTCCATAAAACATTTTGAATGATGCAGTTTGTGTCCGTCATCTGTTTCTATCTCATACCAAATATCGCTACAATATTTTCTATTACGCCATATTGGCTCTTTTTCTGTGTATTGCCTAACAACCTTAAAAACAATACCGTTTATCAATCCTCTGTATTTTTTACCGACTTCAACTTTCATTTTTCTAATTCCTTAATCTTCTTTTCAGCATAATGCCAAGTGTAATAAACTTCCCCTGTTTTTCTGTCTTTTATTGTGTTATGGCTGTAACGTATCATTCTGAAAGCCGCTAACGCAATCTTTAATTGCTTTTCCAAGCGTTCGCATTTATCTAAAGTCTGTGTCAGTGTATCTGTTCTACCGCTAGGCACGTCATTGTAATTGTAGGGTTCTATTGTCATTTTAATCCTCCGCTCATCGCTTGCCCTAAAAGCATACCTGTTACAAAATCATCATCTTGATTTTTATTTTTTAATGCCTTTAATTCCTCTTTCCATAAAATATATTCACATTCTTTTGTTTTTGGTTCTTGTATATAACAATCGTGTATCTGTTGTTCTTCATCAATACATTTACCAGCGAAACAGTTTATTACTGCTAATATCATTGCAACTGTTAAAATTAAGAGTAATACTACCCCAATAGTTTCTAAAATATCTTTCATTTTAATACCTCATCTAACTGTTTATGTATTTCGTGACCTTTTTTATGCCAACTTTCAATATATCCTTTTCCGGTTCCAGTATCTATGTGATACCAATCAAACCATTCTTTGCACTCTTTCAGCAGTTCTTTGAGCTGTGCGTTTTGCGCTTTTAAGTTCTTAATTTCATTATCGGCGTATTTTTCATATTCGTATGCCGCTTTCCATTTCTCATAACTCGGCACCGGTGTCTGATGTGCTTCGTATTCTTTTAATATATCGTAGTTAGTCATCTTGTTTTAACTCCTTATTTAATTTTCTCTTTCTTTTTGCATTTTTCCATATTGCAAAGGTATTTTCATTCCATATGATTAACCCCTCGATTGTTTTGCCAAACTCATAACTAATTCTGTTATTCTTTCTACAAAAATCCCATAGATAACCTTTTGAGCATTTTAAAATATCCGCAATATCATCATAGCTTGCGCCTACTTCTTTTTTCCACAATTTCAAATCTTCAATTAGAGATTTAGTAAATAGATTTTCTTTATTCATTTTCCACCTACCTTAATGCTAACATTATTTGATACATTTTATCTGCGGATATACGTTCCCAAAGAATCCCCGAATACACCGTGAGCGGAAATCTTATATCAACAACCACATTCCCGGATGTTTTTATAAAATTTATTCTACACCCCTCAAAATCCTTATATAGCTGTTCCACTCCTTTTTCTTTAATACATTCCCATCCGAGTTCTTTTGCTTTTTCTTTTAATTCTTCCCAAGTCATTCTTCATTCTCCGTCTTAAATAAATCATTAAATATTAAAAGTATTTTTCGTATTGCTTTTCTTCTGGATTTTTTACTTTTACCAAATGGTCGTAAAAAATAAAATTTAGGCATTATAAATTCTAGTTTTATCGGATTCATCAGCATAACTCCTCAATCTCTTGTTTAGTCAACCGCCTTGCATGTGTCCATCTCCGGCCCTCACAGCACCCATATTTTAAGCTTTTTCTTTCTTTAATAATTACTTCTGAAAGTAACCCATAAGCTATTGTTTCGTCATCATCCCAAAAATAACATAACTTACCAGCATCAGCTTCAGTTGCTTCTTGTAGAGGTCTGAAAATTTCTGTTTTACCGTGCCAGTTGATTTTGATTAAACCAATGGGGAGTGTAAATAAATTTAATTCGCTCCATAAAGAGGTTTCTTCTGCTAGATTATTTGGAGATATTTTTATGATTCCATCCGGCAATATATCCCATAAATCTTGCATATCTTTTTCATTTTCTACATCAAATATTCTTTGTGTCATCTTCATTCTCCTATATTCATCATTTCGCAAAAATCTCGGATAATAAAATTTAGAGAGTCCCCGTCCATAATCCAATCCATTAGTCTTGCGACTAGATAAAAAGGAAATACAAACAGAAAACACATCATAATATAAATTAAATCAATTATAATCATTCTTCATTCTCCATCTTAAATAAATCATCTATTCTTGCTTTGGATTTGCCAAGATAGGTATAATACTCAATCAAATCTTCTTTTAAGTAAGAACCAGTTTCAATCTCTTTTATTATGTTACAGCAATGTACACAATCATACATTCTACAATCTTCTTTACTTCTAAAAACGCCATCTAAAGGATAACATTCATATTCTTTAACAATATGGATTTTGTGTTTATCATCTGTCTTGAATTCCCACACATCTCCGACTTCTGGTGTATCTTTACTCATCTTTCTTTTTCCTTTCTAAATATTCTCGTCTATAAGTCAGTTCAAAAGTATGTTTTATCATATTTTCATCAATAAATTCGGCTTTTTTTAAGGGAATATTTTTATCAAAATCTCCGGAAATTGCCCAATAAGGTGTTTTTAATTCGTATAACAAAGATTTAAGCATTTGCTCAAGAATAGATGTAAACATTAGTTTGTTCATTTTGGTTATTTCCATTTCTTTTTCCTTTCTAAAATTGCGTTAATACTGTATTTGTTCCAATCACGTTCAAAAATATAATCCCATTCGGTCATTTTACTTCCTCTTAAAGTGGCGGATTCCATAGAAGCCCTTTCAATAGCCTGTGTTTATTCTTTATATTCGCACAATCCGCTATTTGTTATTTATCCTTATATTCGTGGTTAAACATTAACGAAAGCATAACTTTACTCATATCAATTTTATCAACTTTGTTTTTCGTTTCTACCGCTTCCGCAAGCCATTCTTGGTATTCTTCATCGGTCATATTTGCTAAATCTCTAATGTCTGACATCTTCAAACTCCTTAAACATATTGTTTTTATCCAACGGCAAACCGTATTTTTCGCTTTTCATCCATTCGTAAAGGTGAATAAAAGCACCTTTTTGAGAATAAATAGCATCTTCAAACCAGTTTTCAAATTCTTCTTCTAAGATGAAATCTTTTGAAATTTCCATTTCGGCATATTCAGCACGAGCCTTAGTATTTTCTTCGACTTCTTCAAACATCTTTTTTAGAAGTTTGTGCATAACATTTGCATAACGTTCTGTATCCATTTTATTTATCCCTTACAATTCTATCGGCTATTTCCCAAATTACTGCCATAAAAAAGCAAATAACGGTGTTCACAGCTATCAATTCCCAGTTAATCATTATAAACCCCACAATCTCTGCCAAAAGGTTTTCTTTTCTTTTTTTATCGGCTTGCGATGCTTTTTTGTAACGCTCTTAATAAAGGAAGATTTAACTAACCGATAACGTTTATATCTTACGTAATCACCATATCGATTAACATCATCAACCCATTCATCTGAAAACTCAAAACCAATTTTTCGCATTTCTGAAATACGCGTTCCTAGTTTTGTTATTCCTAAATCTTTAAACGCTTCATAGGTTGTTATACTTCCAAAATCGCGCAAATATTTTACAATTAATTCATGTTGTGTCATTTTTTTACTCCTTATCATAAAGTTTATCAGTGTAATATTTGCAGTTGCTTTCAAATATACATCCAACAATTGATTTTTCAAAATCACCATTATTTATAGCATTTTCATAATCCCTGCGAGCCATTTCCCTATCAAAACCATAGAGAAAAGCTGCCGATGAACTTAAAATGCCGGATAATATTAAAAGTGCATATATTAAATGTTTCATTGTTTTCTCCTATAAAAAATTAAGCTTACATAAATATATATAAAATATAAAAAAGCAAAAGTCAATATATTTTTTTGTTTTCTTTTGCTTTTTTTTGCATTTTTTAACTTTTCATATATTTTTCTTCAAATTTAATTACCTCTTTTATCTTGAACAATATTTTACTTTTGCCACCGGCAAGCTTATATTGCGTTGGAAAATCTTTGTATTTATCCTTGATTTTATAAATTGTAAATTTGTTTCTTTTCCAACGTTCCGCCAATTCATCAATAGTTATATATTCATAAACTTCAAAATTTTTTTTCATTTTATACCTCTCTAAAAATTCCGTTTTCAACCCAATATGATTTAATGCCGTGTGCGGCGTTTTTCGGTGCTTTTTCCTTATTTGGAAGCATCATACCGATAATGGCATTAAATTCATTTTGATTTAATAATACTTTTAACAAGCCGTTTTTGCCATGCAAATCAAGCAATTCTGCGCCGTCAATAACAACCGTCGTATCTTTATTATAGTCGGCGATTGCAAGCTGTAAAGTTACATTGCAGCGGAATTTTTCCGATTCTGATAATAAAACATACGGCCGGTCATTCATTAAGATTGTCAAATCATTATCAACCGAAACTTTACCCCAAGCGGCATCTTTGCAAATAGCATCAAGCGATGAGTTAAATATACTTAATCCTCTAAGCGTTGAATTTTTGCGAATGCCGGACATATCCAAAGCGTCAATAATAACTTGATTTTCTTTGATATTGTTAGCTAACCGCTGCGCTTCTTTGGCGGCTTTAAATGCGGTTAAACCCTCGTTTGCTTTCCGTAATTCCTCGCGCTTCAAGTCAATATCGCGCTCGGTAACATTACCGCCGGATTTTGATTGCAATTCGTTTAACTGCTTTAATTTTTCTTCGGCCTCGTGGCATTCTGAAAATATTTTATTATAAGCCTTTTCTAAATCATCGACATCAAGTTTTATTTTTTCATATTCTTTTTTGAGTTCCTCGCGCTGCTCGTTAATTTTTTCTTTTGAGGAATCATCTAAACCGTTATATTCAACAATGCGACCGTGAACGATGCACAAATTACCACCACAATGCGGACAAATCTGTTTTTCATCTGCATTGAAATTAGGAAAGCGGTCTAGTTTTTGTGAAATTTCAAGCATATTATCACGCGCTGCCGTTAATGTTTTTAATGCAACATCGCGCTGCTTCGTTAAGTTATCCACAATTTCATCGGAAACTTCGGATTTTAGATTATTCAACAAATTTTCATCAATCGCTTGTCTGCTGATTAAGTCTTCCAGTTCTGCCTGTAAACCGGTAATATTTGCCTGTTGACTTTCCTCTGATGTATCAATCAAATCAGAAGTCCAACCGGCAGGCTGCCACGTTTCTGCTTTTTGGCTCCCGTATGTTTCGCCGGTAACAATAGACCATTGCTGCTTTAAGGCGCGGCCGGTATCTTTTGCGCGCTCCAAACTTGCATCAAATCCGTCTTGATCTATTTTTTCCCATACCTTATCGGCAATCTTTTCGTTTTCAATGTAACGCTCTTTTAAAAAAGCTTTCAGATCGTTTTTTGTCGGTGCGCAACCGGTTATGTTTCTGATATATTCCGAGCGTTCTTTTGCGGAAAAATCAACAATATTGTCAACGCCTGCGGCGATTTTGGAAACCGACGGCGGATTGCTTCCGGTCGTTTGCATTTCAGCTTTCGGATATGTAATAGCAACCGCGCTGTCTTCGTTTTCAATTTTAACCTTTGCGGCCGCTGTTCCGGTTCTGACAAGCATTCCCAAATCTGTTTTGCGTAATCCTAAAATTACCGGCGTTCCGGTTAACGCCGCCGAAACGGCGTTAATGAACGAGGTTTTGCCTTGGTGGTTAAGTCCGCAGATATAAGTCACTTTTGCAACTTCAACATCTGCCTTTTCACAACCCATAAAGTTTTCAACATTGATTTTCATAAATTTTACTCCTATTCATCAAAAGCAAACGGTGCATCTGGTGCATCAAAATCATATACTGGCTCAATAACCGCCGCTACCTTTTGTTCTTCTTCGTTCATCGGTTCTGCAACTGCCGGTGCAGGTTCTTCAACCGGTTCAAATTCTGCGTCAACCGCATACATTTTAACATCATCTTTATGATCATTTATATCCGGCTTTTTTACTGTTTTACGCTTTTTCGGTTCTTCTGTAGGTGCAGGCGTTACAATTTCCGGTGCTTGTGGCTCAATAGAATCCTCAACTTCATCATCAGTGTGCATTCCCTGCATAATTTCCGGCACATAAAGACGTCCGAAAAATGCCGCCGCGCGGTATGAAAGCATTAACTCCGGCAATGTTTTCCATTTACTGCCTGTTTTACCATACCAACCCTCGTTCACGGCCATTTGCATTGAAACTTCCGGTCCGTAAACCACTTCGCCGGTTGCTTTGTCTGTTGCGTATGCGCGGCATGTTTTATTTTCAAGTTTCATATTTGCAACGGTGCCGTTTGTGCCGTATTTAAATTTTAATCCGCTGAATTTTCCGGAATTGTTAATCATTGCAATAATAAACGAACTCGCCCATGTTGGTCTGCCCTGCACTACATACATATTTTGCATAACGGCAAGCGGTGATATTTTCAAGCGATTTGCCATTTCAAGTGCAATCATGGCGTTTGAAAGCTTGTCACTTCCACGATAAAGTTGCGGCACAATGTCGCTTTTTACCAAACTCATGCAAATTCGTTTAGCATTAGCAAAAACGTTAATATCGCTGAACACGTCAACAACCGCTTTTTGTTCAACAACGGCCAATTCTTTTTTAGTTTCTTCTGTCATTTTTTACATCTCCTTTTTGACAATTACAAAAGTTAGTTTTATATGCCGGACAATAATCAGGGTTGCACATCATAGAATTTGGATTTGCAAGCCATGTCCGAGCGGATTTATTCTCACGGTATGAGAGAATGTCTTTTTTAATCTGCTGAATAATATCCCAAGCGAGCCGTTCGGCGTCTTTGACATCATATTCAACAAATTGCGGTTCCGGTTGCGGTTTGGTTATACCGATACGCGGAACGTAAATTTCGCCAAGTCTTTTTATGATTTTGCCATTACTGCGGCAAAGTAATGA
This sequence comes from Alphaproteobacteria bacterium, assembly GCA_017453485.1. Classification (GTDB taxonomy): domain Bacteria; phylum Pseudomonadota; class Alphaproteobacteria; order CAAHEQ01; family UBA3637; genus CALXZG01. Next base: position 9,689 of record JAFTEW010000001.1, read on the forward strand.
ATAACCGCCATATTGCGCTTGATTTGCGCGGCGTGTTGCGCCGGTCTTAATATCAAAAATGGCGTCGCCATGTCTTATATCAATATGGCCGGATAAAATAAAATTATCCCCAAGGTCTGCCTTATATTCTTCTTCAATATCAACGCCAGTCAGATCCGGAAAGTTATTCACAACCGATTTTGCTTGTCTGATTGCCTGCTTGATTGCAATATCTTTTGTCGGCGTGGTTAAATCCCATAAAACGCCGTTTTCAATACTGCTTTCAATGCTTAATGTGGCAACTTCTTCAAGTTCTTTTTCGTAGTCTTTGCCCTCTTGACGCAGCATTAAAGCGGTTTCAATTCCGGCGTGCGTAGCCGTTCCGACTGCCGCACCGACCGAAGTTTTTAATGCGTGTAGTTGATAGCCGTCTTCCACCAGTTCGGCGAGCAGCAATTTAGCTGCCGCCTTTCGTGGACAATCTGTATAGTGTGGAAGTCCGCTACATCTGATTTTTGTTTGCTTAGGCATTTTTACCACCTAAATTATAATATTCTTCTTTTGTGTATATTTTATTTTTTCTAACCGAATATCCGTTTGCTTTTAAATCAAAAAGAAAATCTTTTTTTGTAGTATATCCATCGTGATAGAAAAAATGCCAATCATCGCTTTTATTATTTTTTTCTCTGATAATTGCGTAATATTTCATTGTTTTTCTCCTATAAAAAATTAAGCTTATAACCCTTTATAAACCAAAAAAATTTAAATTGCAACAAAAAAATGCAAAAAAAATTAAAAAAAATTAAAAAAAATGTATTGACATTCAAAATTTATACTTTTATAATGCAATTAAATTTGCAGTAGGATTTTGAAAAATGATAAATTTACGAGATTATCAGCGAGATTTAATTCGCAATATACATCAGGCATTTACCGGCGGTTATCACGCGGTTTTAGGACAAGCTCCGACCGGCGCAGGTAAAACCGTGATTTTTTCGTATATTACCGAGGGCGCAATAAAGCAATCAAATAAAACTGTTATACTTGTCCACAGACAAGAACTTATTTTGCAAACCGCGCTTGCTCTCGGAAAATTTCAAATTCCTCACAAGATTATTGCGCCGCAATCGGTTATCAAAACCGCCGCGCAGATACAGTATAAAGAATTTGGCCGCAATTACATTGATTTTAATTCGCCATGCGTGGTCGCAAGCGTGCAAACTTTAGGCCGCAAACTTGATGAATATAAAAATTACTTTAATTTCATTATAACGGACGAATGTTTTATCGGCGAAACTTTAGTAAATACAAAGTTTGGATATAAAAAAATCAAAAATATAAATAAAGGCGATCTCGTTTATACCTTTAATGAAATCAGTAAAAAAATTGAACTTAAAAAAGTTATAAAAGTCATTAAAAAGCCTATTTATAAAGACTTATGCGAAGTTTCCATAAATGGTAAAAAAATAATTTGCACACAGGATCATTTATTTTTTACAAAAAAAGGCTGGACACAAGCAAAAAATCTTGCTAAAAATAGTGTGGTGCTAAACATCACGCAAAGGAAAAAAGAAAATGAAATGCACAATTTGTGGAACGGAAATAGAAAATCCGACAAAGTATCAAAAATACAAATTCAAAAAAGATGGCAGAGTTTATTGTTGCGCAGAATGTGGAAAAGAATATGCTCGCAGAATTTCATCGGAAACAATGGCGAAAACAAATCGCAAATATGCTTCGGAGCGTATGAAGAAAAACAATCCAATGAAAAATGCTATAACAAGAGAAAAAGTTTCAGCGAAATTAAAAGCAATAGGACACAAGCCAAAAATAAGAGGTGGAAACGGACAAATTACAATTCCGCAATTACTACTTGCCACCGCTTTGGGTTGGGAAATGGAATATCCGGTAAAAACGCTCAAAAAAGAAAATTATCCATCGGTTTACAAAATAGATATTGCAAATCCGATTTTAAAAATTGGCATAGAAGTGGATGGAAACAGTCATTGCGCTTTATCAAGACAAGCAGAAGACAAAAAGAAAACGGATTTATTAAATTCGCTAGGGTGGAATATTCTAAGGTTCAAAAACGAGGAAGTTCTAAACAATTTGAGCGGTTGTATAGACAGAGTTATGTCTATGATTTAACTGTTGAAGATAATCATAATTACTTTGTTAATGATATTCTTGTGCATAATTGTCATCACGCCGTTGCAGGTCAATGGCGAAACATCACCGACGCAAATCCACACGCTTATTTGTTAGGCTTATCGGCAACGCCGGAACGTCTTGACGGCAAAGGTCTTGGTGTTGAATGCGGTGGAGTTTATGAAACTTTAGTAATTGGTCCGTCGGTCAGATCCTTAATTGAACAAGGTTATTTATCGCAACCGCGCGTATTTGCGCCACCTATTGACTTTAATTCAGACAGTTTAAAAACTATTGCCGGTGATTATGATGTAAAACAAATGGCCGAAATGCTCGACCGTCCGCAAATTATCGGTGATGCGGTTAAACATTACGCAAAAATCTGTCCGAATATGCCTGCAATCGCATTTTGTGCGACTATTGAACACGCACAACACACGGCAGAACAATTTTGCCAAGCAGGCTTTAAATTCAAATCTATTGACGGCACAATGTCAGATTATGAACGCCGTGATGCTATCGAAGGTCTTGGATCTGGCAGATATGACGGTTTAACTTCCTGCAACATTATTTCAGAGGGAACAGATATTCCGGTTGTAGGTTGTGCGATATTTTTACGCAAAACGAAATCTTTAGGCTTATATTTGCAACAGGCCGGACGAGTTTTGCGGCCATATTCCGGCAAAAAATATTCAATTATTTTGGATCACGTCCGGAACGTGGAAATGCACGGTTTTCCTGATGACGACCGCGAGTGGTCGCTTGAGGGAAGAAAAAAGCGCAACAGGCAGGACGGCGAGCAATTATTTGTCCGCACCTGCTTAAATTGTTACGCTTGCTATCCGAGTAAATTAAAAGCGTGTCCGGTTTGCGGCTGCGAAAATGCAACAAAAACACGGCAGGAAATCGAATATATTGACGCTGAATTACTCGAAATGAAACGCCAAGAGCGTATAGATGAACGTAAACACGCATTTGCCTTTTCGCAATTACTTGAAATAGGTAAGCGGCGCGGTTACAAAAATCCTTATGCTTGGGCAAAAATTGTCTTAAACTCTAGAAGAAAAGGTAAAAAATAATGAAAAATACTGTTATTCAAAATAACTACGAAGAAGTAAATAATGTTAAGAACAATGTTGCGCTTGAACAAACGCACGATATTTTTCAAGAAGTTATCAATATGGATCACTACACCGATATTGCAAAAGATGTTGCTGCGTCCATTTCGGCCGAATTGAAAAACAAAACATTTTTTACTGATGATTTGGAATTAACGCAAAAACAAAAGGATTGCTTGGAAAGCGTTATTGTAAAATTGGTGCTTGATTGCAAAAACCGCTATATTGAAAAGCTTGATGATGACGAACGCACAACCAAAATTGCGCAAAATGTTGTTAATCATTGCCGTAAGCTTATTGATTTGGCATTTTCGGCTGTATCGCAGGAAGTTAACCGCGGCGCAATTATTAACGGTCAAGCTATTTCAGCATCTGCCGCCAATGATAAATTTAATAAAATGGAATTTCGCTATTTATCCGGCGATGTAACCGTTCCGACAAACGGCGTATTTATTTCAACAAACTGCTTGGATATTATCGAAAATTCAATTCTCGTTGAATTTAATTGTAAGAAAACACCGGAAAAGGTAACCGTCACTGATAAGGTTGAAAAAGCTCCGTTTGATTACGAAGAAATCGAGTGTCAACCGGTTGATGATGACGAAGATACAGAAACCGAGGAATAATTAACAATGTTATCCACAGAGTTAGAACATTCAATCCAAACGCAAATTATGCTTGAATTCGGTCAACGCACCGATATGAAAATTTGGCGGCAGAACACCGGAGTTGCAAAAACGCTCGACGGAAACCGTTTTATTCGGTTTGGCGTTGTCGGTTGCGCAGATATTTCCGGAATTATCAAAGGCGGCATACGTCTTGAAATTGAGGTTAAAAAGCGCACCGGCAAACAGCGTGAAGCGCAAAAAGCTTTTCAGCGTATGATTGAGAGCATGGGCGGCATTTACATTGTCGCTCGCTCTGTGGACGATGTTTATAAAGCACTTAAACCATGGGGATTTGATTAACCTACTGCAATTGTAATTAAATCCCCACCTCTTAAAAATTTTCGTTGCTTTATAAAATTTTAATATTATTATATTTTATGCGTATGGTATTGGGTTAATTATGGGTGTAGTTTCACTCCATACGCAAATAAAAACCTAAACGGTTCTGCACCCGCCTTTTTTGAAAGTCGTATGGAAATGAGTAAACGTTTTACAGATTCCGCTATTTGGCAGAAAGAATTTTATACACAATACACGATGAAACAAAAGCTTTTATTGCGTTACCTTTTTGATAACTGCAACAATGCCGGTATCATTGAACCGAATTACCCTTTGTTTAGCTTTTTTATTGGCGAAAAAATAACCGAAGACGATGTTATGTCGTTAAACACCGATAAAGAACGTATTAAAAAACTTCCTAATGGAAAACTTTTCTTAACAAAATTTATTAAGTTTCAACAGGGTAACTTTTTGAATTATAACAATAAAGCGCACTTGCAAATAATAAACATTCTTAAAGAAAATAAGGTTGATTTATCATCTATCTTTGGTGCATCAAAGGATGATATATCCCCCATCGAACCCCCATCGAACCCCCTTATATCCAC
>JAFTEW010000008.1 GCA_017453485.1 Alphaproteobacteria bacterium
AAAAGAAAGGAGGCCCATGAATAAAATAGTTCCTGTTTCATTATTGCTTATTTTTACTTCAACACTGGCGCAAGCCGTTTCTTTATGTAATGGACCTTCGGTTGAAGCCTGTGCCGTTACATTTGAAGATGCCTATATCGCAAAATATACCAATATACACCAAGCAAAAGACAGTCCGTTGTCCAAAACCGAATTTAGTGCCCGTTTAAAAGACGCTGTCGGTTCAGAACAATTTAAAAATTTATACCAAAACTGCACCCAATCGGCTACGGATACTCATACCGCTATATCCTGTATTCATGACGGCTTTACCACTTTATTAACACAAAAAGCGGATAACCGAGAAGTTCAAAATTTTATCCAAAATACACTACCGCAAATTGTTGAAAAGTGGGATATTGATACTTTTCAAAAACAGGCTGTTTCATTTTTTCCGATGGATATCTATCCCCGAATTTCAAAAACGGCCACCTTATTATTCGGTGGTTGCACCGTCGGTAATATGGAAGAAAAAGGTCGTAAATTTGAAATGACATATGGCGTTTCTATGCATGATTATGTGGCCCGATTAACATGCGACAAGATAAAAGACGCGGAAGCCGAGGTAATGGTTATCAATGAAAACGGCGCCTGGAAATATGGCCGTATAGATATCCGTAAACATGTGGAAATCAAGCTATAGGACCATATATATTTTATGACACTACTCTGTTCACACCGTTTTTATTACTTCTGATATCGACCTTATTCAACCCTGTATCAGCGTTAAAGACAAGTAAAAATCGCTAAAATGGACAACTTTTCAAAACTGGTGAAAGAAGTTTTACATAGCACGAATCAAAATTTACAAATTTATTGTCCCGTTATCTGCAAATTTTTTCTTTCAATATCCTCAAAAGCAAACGTGTTTTAGAAAAACTTTTTCTGTTTGCCTGATAGGATTCAGGAAAATTGACCTGTAATCGTTTATTTACCGTTTTGATAACCGGTTGGATATGATCATTCATATATCGGCGTAAGTGTCTGTCACACAGTGAAAACCGAAACAACAACAAGGCTAAAAGTTCAGGATTAAGATATGTTGAAAATATCAGACGGTGTATTTCGGGTTTGTCCTTAAAATTTTTATCAACTGCACGCAATACCCTGCAAAAATCGTTAATTTTTTGTTCCGTATTGCCGCTGCGCATAATGGAATTGTTTCCCGTTCTGTAAAAATAAGTCACATCCGGAGTTAAAGCGCAGGAATGGGCATTTGAAAAGACCTCTAAAGTAAATGCTGTATCCTCATAAAACACTCGCTGTAAAAAGCGACTTTCACCGATGACTTCTTTCTTAAATAACTTATTCCATACGGTAATTGGCGTTTTAGATGGTCTTTGCCCGAAGCAAGAAATGGGATTCATCTCCAATGAAAAGGCACCTGTCAGTCTTTTTTCATATCCGGAACAAGGATTCTTGCTTTTTTTATATTTACCGCACACAATATCTGTTTTTGTTTTTAAAGCGATATCCATAAATTCTGCCAAAGCATTCCGATGGAGTATATCATCACTATCCATAAAAAAAATATAGGGTGCTTTGGCCGCTTCTATTCCACAATTACGTGCAGCCCCAACACCATGGCATTCTGTTGTTATCACTTTAATACGGTCATTTTTTTCAGAATACTTTTTTAAAACCAGGCCGGATTCATCACAACTGCCGTCATTAATACAAATAATTTCAGTATTTTTATAGGTTTGACTCAGAATGGAATCCAAACAATATCCCAAATATTCAGATGAATTATGGACAGGGACGATAACTGAAATATCAGGAGTGGTCATAGGATTATCTCCATTCTAGTTGTAAGGAAAAACGGGATTTGATTAAACACTAACAAGCAAAAAAAGTCGCCGACACCGACGACTTTTCAAAAACTGGTGGAAGGGGAAAGATTCGAACTTTCGTAGACATAAGTCGGCAGATTTACAGTCTGCTGCCATTAACCACTCGGCCACCCTTCCATGGGAAGTTGCTGCATTATGTCCGCCTTTTATAAAAATGTCAAGCGTTTTTTGCAGGAACTTTCACAAAAATATCCGGGAAATCCGGTATTATCCCACAAACAATTTTTTGACAGCTTGTGCCAAACGGGAAACATGACGAGAAGCTGTTTTCTTCGGCATCGTCCCTTTACCGGCAGCCCGTGCCAAAGCGGATTCAGCCCCCTTTAAAGCGACCTTAGCCCCTTCTTTATCACCGGCGGCAACAGCGGCCCGCGTTTTCTTTTCGGCCGTCCGAACGGCATTCAAGCGATCTAAATTGATTTTTTCACGCTTTTTATTGCGTTTAATGCGTGTTTTTGCTGACTTAATATTAGCCATTTTTTTCCTCAAACTGAATTATTAAAAAACTTGCAGGTCTTCTTTATACACAAATTCGAAACAAAAGTCAAGACTTTTTTTGTCCTTTTCTGTCGAAAATGACTTTATTTCACGATAACATATCGAATCAAGCTTGTCCTAAATATGTTACCAATGCAGACAATGCCTTTGCCCGATGCGAAATTTTATTTTTAACGATCGGTTCCAACACGCCACATGTTTGTGTGTATCCGTCCGGAATAAAAATCGGATCATAACCGAACAAATGGGTCCCGCTGGCATGATCATCTATTTTACCGCTCATCTTACCGGTAAACAAGTGGTAATCATCTATTCTATCTCCTGTCACCAAAGCCATACAGCAAATAAAATAAGCAGTCCGATCGGGATTGTTTCCCATTTGTTTCCAAATCTCATCAAAAACGGCCGGATAGCCGCCATGTTCCGTAGCAAAGCGGGCCGAATAAATACCGGGCCGACCATCCAATGCCGCAATACACAGCCCCGAATCATCGGCCAATACCGGCATTTTTACCTGTTCATAAGCAGCCCGTGCTTTTAGCAATGCATTTTCCTGAAAAGAAGTTCCCGTTTCGGCTACATCTTTCAACCCGACATCTGCCGCCCCCAGTACCTGAACTCCCAGTGGCGCTAAAATGGCACGCACTTCTTCTAATTTATGTGCATTATGGGTAGCCAAGATTAACTTATTCATTACCAGTCCCAGTCATTAAAACTGCCCGTTGTTTTTGAATCAATTCGCCAATACCTTTTTGCGCCAACGCTAACAATTTGGTATATTCTTCCGGGGAAAAAGTTCCCCGTTCGGCAGTTCCCTGAACCTCAATTATGCCGCCGTGGGCATTCATCACAAAATTTGAATCCGTCATAGCATGGGAATCCTCTTGATAATCCAAATCCAAAACCGGCTCTTTATCCACAATTCCGCAAGAAACCGCGGCGACAAAATCCCGAACCGGCAATTTTTCCCATTTTTTTTGTTTCATCGCCTTGGATAAAGCCAAATATAAAGCAATAAAACCACCCGTCACCGAAGCCGTTCGGGTGCCACCATCGGCTTGAATAACATCGCAATCAATTTTGACGGTCATACCATCAATAGCCCGCAGATCTACACAACCGCGCAATGCCCGACCGATAAGGCGTTGAATTTCCTGTGTTCGTCCCTGTTGACCTTTTTTGGCCTCTCGATCCATCCGATTAGCCGTCGAACGCGGCAACATTCCGTATTCCGCCGTCACCCAACCGTGTCCGGCTCCTTTAAGCCAGGTCGGCACTTTTTCTTCAATTGTTGCCGTGCAAACAACATGGGTATCCCCCCATTTAATCAGACAAGACCCCTCGGCCCATTTATTGACATTCGGAATTAACTCCACCGGCCGTAACGCATCAGCCGCCCGATTATTTGTGCGTGTCATATCGTATCTCCTTTTCTGAGCGAGAATTTACTCTATTTTTCAAAAAAAAGCAAGCAGAAAGGCAAACCGCCCCTTGATTTTTGAAAAGAAAACATCTACATTTATGTCAAACGAAAGGATATCTGAATGAATACGAAAACAAATCAACAACCGCCCAAACCGAAACAGAGCGATGTAAAACCGGAGCAAAAAGCAGAAACTGTTCAAACTGAGCCAAAAGCAACACCGGCCAAAATGGCGGAAGAAATTGCCCACTGGAAGGACTTGGCTATGCGGGCTACGGCCGAAGCGGAAAACATCAAAAAACGTTCCGCCATTGATATTGCCAAGGCTAATCGTTATGCTATGGGTTCCTTTGCCAAGGATTTATTGCCCGTTGCTGATTCTTTGGAACAGGCCCTGTCTTATACTCGTCAAGAAATTGATAAAGAAAAAGCCGCAGGAAAGCAAATCAATCCCGTTTTAGAAAATCTGTTCAAGGGGGTTGAAATGACAGCCAACAACCTGACAACGGCATTAAAAAAACAACAAATTGAACGGGTTAATAGCTTGGGAAAAGTTTTTGATCCCAATATTCACAAAGTTATTCAGGAAATTCCCGACACTTCAAAAGCGGCCGGAACAATTGTTCAGGAATTACAACCCGGTTATACCATCGGCGGTGACCGAGTCCTGCGCGAAGCCCTGGTGATTGTCAGCAAATAACTATAATTCTTCCAATTGTTCCAATAAAGCCTGCATGTCTTCCGGTAACGGGGCTTCAAACTGCAACCGTTCCCCGGTACGCGGATGGGTAAAGCCCAAAAAGCCGGCGTGTAGTGCCTGTCTGGGAAAATATTTGGCAAAATCCGGCGCACTTTTGGGTATGGAACCATAGACCGGATCCCCGATTAAAGAGTGTCCGATAGAACTCATATGCACCCGAATTTGATGTGTTCGTCCGGTTTCCAAGATACATTGGATATGGCTAGCCACACCTTTTCCGAAAACAGCCATTCGTTCATAGTGTGTCACGGCTTTTTTCCCGTTCGGAACAATCGCCATTTTTTGACGATTATGTGGGGATCGTCCGATATCACCGACGACAACCCCTGTCGTTTTCTGCACATACCCCCAAACAAAAGCCTGATAAATCCGTTCAATCGTATGTTCCGCGAATTGTTCGGATAAACGGGTATGCGTAAAATCATTTTTAGCAACAACCAAAATACCACTGGTATCTTTATCAATTCGGTGAACAATCCCCGGCCGTTTGACACCGCCTATCCCGGACAATGAATCCCGACAATGCGCCAACAAGGCATTAACCAAGGTTCCTCGCGGATTACCAGCCCCGGGATGAACAACCAGGCCAGCCGGTTTATTTACAACCAGCAAATCATCATCTTCATACAAAACATCCAGCGGTATGTTTTCCGGTTCGGGATTAGCCGGAACCGCATCCGGCGGTGTGATTTGATAGATATCATCTGTCCGAACTTTATCATCGACTGCTAAAACTCTGTTCGGATCAGACAGCAACCTGACCGAATCCGATTCGATGAACCTGGCCATTTGGCTGCGAGAAAATTCCGGGAATGAATCAGCCAAAAATTTATCCAATCGCATTTTTGATTGTGCTTCCGTCACTTTTGGCGTGACAAAGCCCCCTGATGTGGTGTATAATTCGTCTTGTTCATCATCAAATTCAGAAAGGTTTACCATGAAAACACTGACACTCCTTAAAATAACGACCGTTGTTTTGGCTTTACTTTTAGCTGGCGGCACGGGCCTTGTTGCCTATAAGATAACAGATATCCGCACAAAAAGCAAGCCCTTGCCCGTTAACCGGGAAGCATTCACTCTCAATTTTCCGGAGAACATCAACACCGTTTTGCCTTGCGGTGACCAGATTTGTCTGATGACTATCGGCCATGAGAAAGGACACCGTCTGTTAATTGTTAATCCGAATACGGGACATGTTCAATCCGTGATAACTTTTCGGGATAAACCGACGGCAGGCATTAACTGAAAATTTACCATTTTCGGTGTTTAATAAGACACCGTTAAATTCCGGTAGAAAGGAACAAGAACACGTGGCAAAATCGGCCCCTTTAACACAATTAATCTCTGCGGTCCTCTTGATTTTTTTGACCGCTGTCATCGGGCTTTACTTTGCATCGCGTTTTTCCCAACTGATATCCGGACAACCGATTGACTGGTCACTGGAATGGTTTTCAACAGAACAACCCTCCCTTTCTCCGTTTGGGGAACAAGCTGCCTTACAAAAAGAACAGGCTGATGCACTTCAACGAGAAATTGTTTCAACCTTAGAGCGCCTGACCGGGCCACATACAGTTCAGGCCACTGTCCGATTAACCCTGGATTTAGAACAGGGAAAACAGACTTATCAGGTTAAGCATCAACGGGATGAAGTTCATTATACAACCGCTATCGTCGATCATCTGTCCGTCACGGTATTGATTGACGGGCAAATGGTCCCCGATCGTCGGGGGCGGCTGATTTATCAACCCCGCAGCAAGGCCGACATGCAACACTACACCGATATCGTGCGAACAATTATCGGCTTTGATGCAACGCGCGGTGATACCCTTTTGGTTAAAAATATGTCGTTTACCGGTTTACCACGACAATGGTTTGGGACGGATGTTGCCGTTTGGATGAACGGATTTTTCCTGATCTTTTTCTTTTTAATAACGCTCGGAATCAGCCTATATCTGTTGGTGCCTGTGATTCAAGGTATTGGTTCCGTAAGTGGAAACGGACCAGGATATGACCAAAATTTACTGAATAAAGCCTCGGCTCTTTGTCAAAAATATCCAGAACGGGCAATATCTATTATCCAAGCCTGGTTAAATATGTCTCAACAGCGTAAAAATCCCCGTTCCTATACACCCGGAGAGCAAGCCGCCATCGTTTTGTTGACCCTGGGGCAAAGCCAGGCTGTTCGCTTAATTGCCGGCCTGTCCGACCGAGAGGCCAAATCATTAGGGCTAATTATGCGACGGTTAGGTCGAATTTCGGAATCGGAGGGGCGGATCTGTCTGTTACGTTTTATCAAGCAATTTTATAAGCCCTCTACCCTATCCGCATCTTCCGAACAAATTTATGACTTGATTACAAAATCCAGAATAGACGGAAAACAACTTTATTCGGAAATTTGCTTGACCCGAGACGGACAAACGGTTTGGAATCGGATAGAACAACTGCCTATGGGACAAATTTTAGGGCTCATTCAAAAAAAATCCCCAGAAACAATTGCTTTAATTTTATCTAATTTATCGGATGAATTATCGGGCCGTTTATTGACGCTCCTCCCGAATGAAACCGGGGCTCGTGTGATTATGCACTTACCGCATATTCGGCGGATGCGTCCTCAACTTCGGGAGCAATTAACCCGCCGCCTGGCACCTGAATTGGAATTATGCCTGCAACAAGTGCAAACACCGGATAAGACCACAAGCATTCTAAACACCTTAACCCCCGGGGAAAAAGAAACATTGGTTAATGCTGTATCGCAACTATCCCCCGAAGAAGCCCGAAATATCAAACAAGATTTGAAAACGTGGTCGGATTTAATCTCTTTATCTGATATTCAAATCAAGAAATTATTGCGATATAGCGATAAAACCGTTTTGGCCCAAGCCCTGGCGGATACCATACCACAAGTTCAATCCGTTTTTGCCAGACAACTGCCGCCAACCGAGTGGGATAGTATTCAAAAGATTATCCAAACACGTATGCGACAGGACGGTTCTTCGGCCCGGCAGATACTCGTCAAGACAGCCCAAGCACTTCATTTATTCGGATAACACATGACAACAGAGCCCAAATTCATCCATCTTCGCGTTCATACGGAACACTCCTTATTAGAGGGGGCCATTAAAACGGCTAAATTGATTAAGTGGGCGAATGAACAAAAAATGCCCGCCATCGGTATGACCGACAGCGGTAATATCTTTGGTGCTATGCTGCTCGCCAAAGAAGCCAGCCACAATGGCATTCAACCAATTTTGGGCTGTCAATTGTTGATTAAATCACCTGTTCAAAATCCACAGGCTTTTCAAACGGAAAAACCGACCTTTGACAAAGTAGTTGTTTTCGTTCAAAACAAAATTGGATATCAAAATTTACTGCTTCACTTTTCGGAATATTATATGGCACCGGACAAGCAGGAGACCCCTCACCTAACATTTGATGAACTTCTATCCCGAACCGAAGGACTAATTGTTCTGACCGGCGGTGTTGAAGGTTTGTTGGGACGACCTGTTTTAGCGGGTCATCCCGAATTTGCTGCCGATATCTTAAACCGATTGGCACAGGCTTTCCCCGGTCGGACTTATATTGAATTACAACGCCACGGAATGCCGGCGGAAGAACAATGTGAACCCGATTTTTTGAAATTAGCCTACGAACACAACATTCCATTGGTTGCAACAAATGAAGCTTTCTTTATGACACCCGATATGTATGAAGCCCATGATGCCATGCTTTGTATCGCGGAAAAAACGTTTGTGACCGAGGATAATCGTCGTCGCGTGACACCTGAGCATTATTTAAAGACGGCAGATCAGATGGCTGAATTATTTGCCGATATCCCCGAAGCCCTTCAAAACACGGTTGAGATTGCCAAACGTTGTGCCTTTATGGCCGAAAACAAAAAACCGGCATTTCCGCTTTATGACTGTAAGGGGAAAACACCGGCCGAAGTTTTGCGAGAAATGGCCGAAAAAGGTTTTGAAATGCGGATGCAGGGACGTTCGGCAGAAGATCGTCAAAAATACCATGATCGCCTTGTCTATGAATTGAGCGTTATTGAACAGATGGGCTTCCCGAGTTATTTTCTTATCGTGGCCGACTTTATTCAGTGGTCAAAGGCTCATGGTGTTCCGGTCGGACCGGGACGTGGTTCGGGTGCGGGATCTGTCGTGGCTTGGTGTTTGACCATTACGAATATCGATCCGCTCCGGTTTAATCTGCTGTTTGAACGGTTTTTAAATCCGGAACGAGTCAATATGCCGGATTTTGACGTTGACTTCTGTCAGGAAAATCGCCAAAAAACAATTGAATATGTTCAAAACCACTACGGTTTTGACCACGTAGCCCAGATTATTACGTTCGGTAAATTACAGGCCAAAGCCGTCATTCGGGATGTCGGGCGAGTCTTACAAATTCCTTACCCGGTCGTTGACCGATTATCCAAACTGGTTCCCAACGAAATCGGGATTACATTAAAACAGGCCTTTGAGCAAGAGCCTGAATTTGAAAAAGAAGCCAATGCCGACGAATCAATTAAGCAATTATTGGAAATCGCCGTCAAGTTAGAAGGGCTTTATCGCAATTCTTCCACCCATGCGGCCGGTGTTGTTATCGGGGATAAACCGCTGGACCAAATTGTTCCGATTTATAAAGATCCGTCTTCGGACATGCCGGTGACACAATACAATATGAAATTTGTTGAATCGGCCAGTTTGATTAAATTTGACTTTTTGGGATTAAAAACCCTGACGACTATTGCCAAGGCCGAAGATTTGGTCCGTAAACGTGGTATTGAAATTAATACCGAAAACTTACCGCTAGACGACGAAGAGACATTTAAACTTTTAAAATCCGGAGATACGACAGGTGTTTTTCAATTGGAATCAACCGGGATGAAAAAGATTCTGCACGATATGCAACCGGATAAGATTGAAGACGTTGTGGCTTTGGTATCCCTGTATCGACCGGGTCCGATGGACAGCATCCCCAGTTATATTGCCCGTAAAAAAGGCCTGGAAGAACCGGATTATATGCATCCGCTGTTAGAACCGATTTTGAAAGAAACCTATGGTATCATGATTTATCAGGAACAGGTCATGCAAATTTCCCAAGTTATGGCCGGTTATTCGTTGGGTGGAGCCGATTTGCTGCGTCGTGCCATGGGGAAAAAGATTAAAGAAGAAATGGCCCGTCAGCGTGGTATTTTCATTGAGGGTGCCCTTAAAAATAACATCAAACAGGAAACTGCCGAACTTGTGTTTGATAAAATGGCCAAGTTTGCCGAATACGGTTTTAATAAATCCCATGCGGCAGCCTATGCGTATGTGGCTTATCAAACAGCTTACCTAAAAGCCCATTATCCTGCCGAATTTATGGCGGCTACGATGACATTGGATAAGACCAACACGGATAAATTGGCTTTCTTTAAAAATGACATCAATAAACATGGGATAGAGGTTCTACCCCCCGACATCAATAAATCCGAAGTGAATTTCACGGTAGAAAACGGCAAAGTGCGCTATGCATTATCGGCAATCAAAAACGTCGGTGAAGGGGCTATGAAAGTCATTGTCGCCGAACGAGGTAAAAACGGACCGTTCCGTTCAATGGAGGATTTTTTAAAACGGGTTGATGTTTCTGCTTTAAATAAACGTTATTTGGAAAATATGGCCCGCTCCGGCACTTTTGACTGCTTGGATAAAAACCGGGCCAAACTCTATATGAACGTTGAAAAGATGATTGCCTTTGCCGGTGAGGCCACTTCCAGCCGCAACAGTGCCCAGTTCGGTCTTTTCGGGGCAGATCCGAATGTTAATCGTTTAAAATGGATGGAGTGCTCTGATTGGCCGCATGTTGAGCGGTTAGAGCATGAAAAAGAAGCCCTCGGTTTTTATTTGTCGGCCCATCCGCTGGACAGTTATGATGCTGTTTTTGAACGGCTGCGGGTTGTGTCGTCGGCCGATATCAGGGACATGGTGTGCCTGTCCGGTTCGGCACGCGTTCAAATGGCAGGGATCGTATCCTCTGTGCGTGAACGAATCAGCCAAAAATCCGGTAAGAAATTTGCGTTCGTCACAGCCGGCGACAAAGCCGGTCCGTTTGATATGATGTGCTTTTCGGATACGTTGGCCATGTCAAAAGAAAAATTGAAATCCGGTCAACCACTATTGCTCAGCATTTCTGCCGATAAAAAGCCGGATGACGATGAAATTCGCATGAGTCTGAATGCTGTTGAATACTTATCAGACGTCATGGCAAAAACGGCTTCAACGTTGATTATAACCGTCTCAAAACCGGAAGTTGTGCCAGATATCCAAAAAATTTTGGCGGCGGATGCTCCAGGGAAAAGTTCCGTTTATATCCTGGCCCAAGTCCAAGGGCACGAGGTCGAGATATCCCTACCCAATCATTATATGCTGTCTCCGACAACTATGACAGCGTTGCAACAGCTCCCCGACATAGATTATAAACAGGTATAACTCTTCCCTCTTCATCGGATTTTTTAGGCATACCCGTTGTTTCCTGCCTCCCCCCTCTGTCATGCCAGACCTGATCGGGCATCCATAAAAAAGAAGACATCATGTTTAATGGATCCTCGCTTCCGCAAGGATGACACATGGATTATTCGCTTTCGCAAGAATGACAACGAGGAAAAATACGCAGGGATGACAAGTGGATTTACGTTTTTACGGATCCCCGCCCATACGGAGACAACATAAAGGTCTATTGCTTTCTCCTTCCTATCTAAATTTTATCAGGATTGTCTACGGCTGGCAGAAGAAGTTTTGACAACTGTCATCCGTGCAAACCGTCCATATATCAACCTCTATTTTCTTACCCGGTTGAACATTATATGTGGCCCCTTGGAAATCGTAATACCGCGTCTGCGTCCATACCCGTTTTGTGTCATCCGTCGAATAGTTATGAGTTGTTCCGTCCAAATTGACTAACCTTTCACGATAGGTTTGAGTCAAATCAGATCCTCCACTTTTTTCTAAGGATAGCATACCGTTTACCATCGTTCCCAAATCTTGTTCCACACCATTCACTTTAATGGATGAATCCGATAAAGTGCGCATACCTGACTGCGTAGCATTCCATGTTCGATACTTATAAGCTCCTATGGTTGTTGTTCCATCTATCTTTCTAAGACCATAAACGTATTTTGTGATTTTGACCGCCCCAAGAGAAATGGGAATATCCACATTCGTACTATTTGTCCAACTTCCTCTTTTACGATAGACGTTAAAATATCCGTCAGAATGGCTTGAATTATAGAGCGTGATAGACGATCTCGTTGTTGTCGTTGTCAATTGGCTCGGCGTGATTGTTGTCCATAACCATGTATCATGATTACAATACTCACAAGCCGTCACCTCATAGGAATGGTCTTCTATAATCGTTCCGTTCTGACACCATCCGCAGGTTTTTCCCGAACTCGGAACATCGGTGTCACTCAAATATATCTTGTTTTTAAAAGTACATATCGGACAATATGTTTGACTTAACGCCATCGCTCCGTTCACACAACATTCGCCATTTGTCTGTTGATTGCTTCCGTTCGGTGCATTACTCAAAGAACCGTCCGCATTACAGACTTTACACGTCGGCACCGTGTAGCCACTCTTCGCGACCACCTGCCCGTTTGAACACTGTTTACATTCACCGACTGCGGTCCCGTTCGTCACATTACCCAACGCCCAAGTGCTTTCATTACAAATCTGACAGGTTCCGACTTTGCTTGAATCAACGACAACTTTTCCATTCGGATAAGTTTGTCCGTTGCATTTACCACACGCCCCAACAGCCCCGGTATGCCCCTGCCAATTCCATGTCGTCACATTACAACTTTGACAGGTTGGTGCTGTCTGATCTCCGCGAACAGGAGTCCCATTCATACACTTTCCGCATTGACCGACCGTTGTTCCATTCGTTTTGTTTGTCGTAGATGTTGTCTTGGCATTCGTGCATAGGTCCGTTATTGTTGTTTCCGTCGAACAGGTTTTGTTCGTTGTGCTACTTGATGTCTTATTTGCCGAACAGGTGTCTGCCGGTGCACTTTCCGTCAACGAGCAATAGGTAGCCGATTTCGTCTCGCAACAATTGCCGTTATAGGCTTTATATGATGCTGTCACCTTCTTACTGACACATTTACCCGCACCGTCACACCGACTACATCCGTCCGACCCACAACTGACCGTATTAGCCGCCGGTGTCACCGATCCGTCTGCATTACAGATCTGACACGTCGGCACCGTGTAGCCGCTCTTCGCCACTACACTCCCGTTCGAGCATTGTTTACATGTCCCGATCGTCGCTCCATCTGCATATGTCTTTCCACCTACCGTACAGCCTTTCGGACAGTATTGTGCACTCTCTGCCATCGCTCCATTCACACAACATTGTATCCCCTGCTTGTTGCTCCCGTTTGTCGCATTACCCAAAGCCCAGGTGCTTGTATTACAGACCTTACAAGTTCCAACCTTGCTGGTATCCGTTGATATTGTCCCGTTCACACACTTACCACACGTTCCGACCGCCGCGCCGCTGGCATATGTCGTTCCGTTGTGGGTGCAACCTTGTGGACAACGGGTGGCGTCATATGTCCGAACCCCGTTTACACAGCACTTGCCGCTTGAATCAGTTGTATTGCTGGTTGTATTACTCAGCGTCCAATTACTTGTATTACACGTATGACAATCGGTCACCTTACTTGTATCCGTTGATATTGTCCCGTTCACGCACTTACCACACGTTCCGACCGCCGCACCGCTGGCATATGTCGTTCCGTTGTGGGTGCAACCTTGTGGACAACGGGTGGCGTCATATGTCCGAACCCCGTTTACACAGCACTTGCCGCTTGAATCGGTTGTATTGCTGGTTGTATTGCTCAGCGTCCAATTACTTGTATTACACGTATGACAATCGGTCACCTTACTTGTATCCGGCGATACTGTCCCATTCACGCACTTACCACACGTTCCGACTGCTGCATTATTATTATAAACCTGATTGTTATACCAACATTGACCAGGCCCTTGGCAAACCCGTGTTCCATTGGATAAAGTTCGAATCGTCCCGGCACAACATTTTGTATTGTTATCATATAACTTATCATTCGCACAACACTTATTATCTGTCGTCGCATAGGTTTGCCCACCTGCACAACAGTGGTCATTGGATATATTTCCCGTGATACAACATTTGTTGTCAGCGCTGGCCCAACTTTCCCCGGTGGCACAACAGTGTCCTCCTGACAAAACATTATCACAACATTTGGTCACACCATTATCGGTATATATCCGATTTGCCGGGCAACAACCTTCTTCATCCTTACAATTCGGATCACCGGCACAACAAACATGAGTTGTCCCATCACACAATGTAATTGTTTTCTCTGTATCCGAGCAAGCTCCGTTTACACATGATCCGCAAGCACACTCAACCCCAGCGCATGGATTATTAACGGAACGACCGCGGCCTTCATCAAACAAGACGATCAATTTATTTGCGGTTTCATCCCCCGGAATACATTCTGGATCATCATCAATATCCGTATTGTTGATAAGCACCGGTAATCCGGTATAATCTTTAATTTGTTTTAACGTACCAATGTTTTTTAAATGACGACACACACTTTGATTAAAGGCAGAAACCTGAAAAGCCTTTAAGCCATCTACATTATAGGCCGCCACCGAATATGCCGGCACATATTCAATCGGATAAATACCCATGACATCCCCGTTTAACAAATTCGAATAGCCGGTATCTTTATTCTTTCGGATGCGTGTATTTTGCTTGACCAAAATGGTGCGTTCTTGTGCCGCGGACGAGATGCGATAAGCCTTATAATAATTCAAGGCCAAATTCACACTCCAAATACCTAAACCGCTTAAAACAACAATAATAGCCAAAACACCCAACATTTCTACCATTGTTCGTCCGGCTTCTCTTTTTATTGTCATATACCCTCCGTTCGGTCAAAACGACCGTCTAATATATCATAAATTCAGTTTACCACAGGTTAACGGATAAAGCAACCACTTTTTATCAATATTGTCGGGTATCCTCTATTTTTTGCGCAATTTGTTCCGTTAGCCGGGAAATCAGATCACTTTCAACAGCAACCAGTGAACCATATTCCCCCTGAACCGGTGCGGATAAAGTGATTTGCTTTTCCGCTATTTTATCACCAGAGCGATTGCGAATACTCCATCCGGCCACTAAAACAGCTTGTCCATTAAACCGGGCATCCAATTGAATAACATTAAGGCTAATGACATAATCAAACGGATTAAGGGCGGCCGTTCGCATTTGAACGACAGCTTTTGGAAATGCAATTTTCAAATCCTGAGCTACCGTTCGGGCAATCAGAGTTGCCAACGGTTCTACCCATCGGTGATTTTCAGAAATCAGCATTTCGTTTTGATCTGATTGACGCACAATGATTTGCGGTCGATCCAAATATCGCGCCAAATGGACCCGATTAACACCGATTGAAAATTTTTCTGTTGACACCTGTTTTTCCGAAACAGGCGTCAAAGTGTAAAATGTTGCCGGTTCACTACGCCCCATAAAACAAGCCCCCAGCAGCAGGCACAGCCCGATAGTCCATATCTTTTGACGCATATCCCCTCCTTTAACGTTTTCCTTTCAACAATGCTTCTGGATATTGTTCCAAGTAATCGGCCAGGTTTCGCACGGAACGCATAGTATCCGCCAATTGATTAAAGGCTTCATTCACATTTGTCAAGGTGTCCGCCGTCCGCGGCGCCATAATACTTGTTATTTTTTCTATATTTTTCATTGATTTATTTAAAACAGGCATTAATTTATCCAGTTCGGACATAACATATTCCATCCGTTCTAGTGTTTGCCGAACCGGCAAATCCTGAAAACCGCGGGATATTTCACCGACCGGAGATAAAACAGTCGGAATTTCCGGAATTTTGTTTTGCCGATCCCGATCCGTATCCGTCAACCGAACCGGGCTATCCGGCATCATACTAAGTTCAATCATCAATTGTCCCGTCAAATAACTTTGAGTCAACAATCGGGCACGCAATCCTTTTTGGATTAGAATATCTAATACCGATTGTCGATTACCGAATGTATCCCAATCCTGACCCTGCATCTGTTTCATCGGGGTCAAACGGATATAGACCGGCACCTGAAAAGTCAAGTTTTGCGGGTTGCCTATCAGTTCAATCTTAACCACCTTTCCAATTTCAACACCGTTAAACACCACCGGCGATCCGACATTTAAACCTTTAATCGATTCATCAAAATACAAGACGGCCAAATACTGTCGGTCTTGAAAAATCTTAGATACAACCGTTTGCCCGATAATCAGGACAAGAGCAACCATCCCGATAACCAAAAATAATCCGATTGATTTTTTATTGGGTTGATGACGCATTTATTTCTCCTCGTTTCAAAAAAGATTCTACTGTTT
>JAFTEW010000047.1 GCA_017453485.1 Alphaproteobacteria bacterium
AATTGTGGATAAGTTTGTGGATAAGAATAATGAGCCTTTTACATTAGGACATCTAAACGAGGATAAGAAAATAACTCCCGCCTCATTCTTTTTGAAGATTCTTAAATTTTTCTTCCAGAAGAATATTATGTGGGGCCATCGGGGATAACAGTTTGACATCTGATTTTTTATTCAGGAATACTTTTAAGATTATTGCCTCCCTAGCCCATCAAATATAGAAACTGATTTTCAGGGACTTGAATTTCAAAAAACGGCCAGGAATACGACGAAGTCCGTGAAAATTGACCTGTTTTTCAGATGATATTGATTTTATTCATTTTTCAATTTATGTCTTGATTTCTTCTATATTCTGTTATATTCTTTCATTGAAAAGGAGAAAAAATATGACAATTCAATATAAAATCGGAGATAAAGATATACGGCCTTGGGGAACATGGGAAGTTATTGCGGTCGGTTCGTGCTATATTGTTAAACGGATTGTGGTTATGCCGGACCAACAATTATCTTTACAACTGCATCACCATCGTGACGAGCATTGGATTATCGCAGAAGGTGTTGCCGAAGTGACGTTGGATGATCGGGTTTTTGAGGCTCCGGCCAATACCCCTATTTTCATTAAGGTCGGACAAAAGCATCGCATTGCTAATCGAACAAAGCAACCCGTTGTATTTATTGAGGTTCAAACCGGTGATACACTGGACGAAAATGATATTGTGCGCCTGGAAGACCGTTATGGACGAGTTTAAAAAATTATTTATTTGATAATAAAGGATATTCCTAATACTTTGGGATATCTTTTTTTATAAAAAAAACTGTCAAAAAGTAAAAAAATGTTTACTTTGAGTGCTGGTTTTTGTATTCTATAAAAAACATTAAGGGAAGAAATAAATTTTATTAATAGGAGAAACTTATCTTGCCGTCAAAATCTGATATTGTTTCCGTTATTGTCCCGGTTTATAATACGGCCCTGTATTTACCCGATTGCTTGGATTCTGTTTTAAATCAAACCTATCCTTATTTTGAGATTATTTGTATTGATGACGGTTCAACGGATGACAGCGCAAAGATTCTGTCTGATTTTGCAAAGGTTGATAAACGTATTCATTTTTACTCTCAGAAAAACGCCGGTGTATCGGCTGCCCGAAATTTCGGTATCCAAAAGGCCAAAGGCAAATATATTTGCTTTTTGGATTCGGATGATATCTATCATCCGCAATTTCTGGAAATCATGGTTCGGGCCATTACCTCTTTACAGGCAGATATGGTTTGGTGTCACTTGCAATCATTTACAAACGGTGCAGAACCACCCTTCCCCTTTTTTGAAAAACCCAAAATAATTTTTGAAAAAAATCCTTTTGATTGTTTACTTCGCAATAAAGATCTGCCGCAAAGCGTCACAACAAATAAATTATATCGAAAGGACTTAATTTCTTCCACTAAATTTGATAAAGGTATTAGCATTGCGGAAGATTATTATATTTGGTGCTATAAAATTTGCCATCAAGCTAAAAACGGCGGTTATATACCGATTGCTTTATACTATAATCGCATTCGGTCAAACAGTGCTACACAGGTTGGTGATCCCAAAAAATGGTTGGATGGGCATTTAAAATGTATCGAAATATTAAATGATTATTATACAAACTATTCTTTGCCCAAATCAACAAAACGGCTGATAAAAAAGCGCCTGACACATCTTTGTTTAAAGCAAATTATCAAAAAAATCGCTTCACTTGATATGGATTTAAAAGAAAAATATCAAAGAATATATGCCGATAAAGTAAAAATTTTACTTAAAAAAGGCTATATTTCATATGGCGTTATCAATATCAAAAACAAACTGAAACTCTGGCTTTTTTGCCATCGCCGACAAAAGCATTAACTTGTCCGCACACCGAAATCGGGAAATAACTCTTTTAGTTCATTTAAAAGAGCCGTATCCCTGAAAAAAGATTGAATTTCAGAATCTTGCGGCGGATCTATATCACCGTCAAATGTCCGATATTGTTGTAAAACATACCGTTTAACCCCAAAGTCCGATAAGTCATGACCAATCTGACGAATATCGTCAACGGATAAATATCTGGGATCACAAGTTGTCCGACATTCAAATTTAATAGATTGATTCAATAATAGGCGTAATGATTCCAAAACCGGTTTATCCATCCCTGTTCGACCGGTTAATTTATCATACTTGGCCCAAGGAGCCTTTATATCCAGTCCGACCCAATCAATCCAGGGCAAATTTTCCTTTAAATGCGCAGGATAAACACCAGATGTATGAATAGCAACTTGATAATTTAACGATTTAATTCTTTTAATCAACTCATTGATTTCTTTATGTTTTAATGGCTCTCCACCAGACAAGACGATGCCGTCCAACCGTTTCTGACGTTGCATTAAAAAATCATCAATTTCGGACCAAGTGATATTTGTTGGTGTCCCCTCTTTTTGGAGGGCATAATTATGGCAGAAAGGGCACTGTAAAGGACAGCCCTGTATAAAAATAACTGCCGCCAAATGTCCCGGATAATCAATCGTTGTAAATGGGACAAGACCGGCAGCAGTTAACATATTATACCTTCATTAAACGGCTTTTTGCATATCGCAGGCACAGGCATTTTCTTCCGTGAACCATACCCGTTCGTCAAATTCGGATTTTTTACCTTTATTGAATTGACTATATGGACGGAAATAGCCCATGACCCGTGTCCAACATTCAACCGGTTGACGTTGCGATTCGTTTGCCTTTAAAATTTCCTGATCTGTCATTTTTGTTTCTCCTTTCAATAATCAGACAGCCTCTAACTCTTTTCGTTTGCGTTCGATCAATTCTTGATCGCAAAGCGGGCAGAATTTATGTTCCCCATTTAAATATCCGTGCTTTGGACAAATGGAATAGACAGGGGTTACGGATACATACGGCAACCGGTAATTTTCCAAAACGCGCCGGACAAAATTCTTACAAGTTTCAGATGATGACACCCGTTCATTCATATACAGATGCAGCACGGTGCCACCGGTATATTGTGTTTGTAAATCATCCTGATAATCCAATGCCTTAAACGGATCATTCGTAAACCCAACCGGTAATTGAGATGAGTTTGTATAATATGGAGCCTCCTTCGTTCCGGCTTGAATAATATCTGGATACCGTTTTTGGTCTTCCCGAGCGAACCGATAGGTCGTTCCTTCGGCCGGGGTTGCTTCCAGATTATACATATTTCCGGTTTCGGCTTGAAATTCAACCAATTTATTGCGGATATGCGTCAACAACTTTTTGGCAAATTCGCGGCCATAAGGCGTTGTAATGTTTTCTTTATCATTTGTGAAGTTTCGAATCATTTCATTGATACCGTTCACACCAATTGTTGAAAAATGACTGCGGAACGTTCCCAAATACCGTTTCGTATAGGGATACAGCCCCCGATCCATATGCAGTGAAATCGTTTTACGTTTGATTTCCAAAGATGTTTTTGCCAATTCCAACAATTCATCCATTCGTTTATATAAGGCATCTTCGTGGCCTTTATACAGATACCCCAATCGGGCACAGTTTAAAGTGACAACCCCGATAGATCCGGTTTGTTCGGCAGAACCAAACAGACCTCCTCCCCGTTTTTTCAATTCCGTTAAATCCAACCGCAACCGGCAGCACATAGACCGAACGTCACTGGGTTTCATATCAGAATTAACATAATTTGAAAAATATGGTAATCCGTATTTTGCCGTCATTTCAAACAGTAAATCAATGTTTGGCGAATCCCAGGGGAAAGCACTTGTGATATTATATGTCGGAATTGGGAATGTAAAGGGACGCCCTTTGGCATCTCCATCCCGCATTACTTCCAGGAAAGCCCGGTTAATCATATTCATTTCTTCCTGCAAATCACCGAATTTAAAGTCTTGAATCTCACCGCCGATTACCGGATGTTTGTCTGCCAAATCTGCCGGGCACGTCCAGTCAAATGTCAGGTTTGTAAACGGTGTTTGAGTGCCCCAGCGCGAAGGCACATTTAAATTAAAAATAAAGGATTGCATAGCCTGTTTGACTTCTGGGAAAGATAATTTTTCAATCCGCACAAATGGGGCCAAATACGTATCAGCCGAAGAAAATGCCTGAGCCCCGGCCCATTCATTTTGAAGTGTCCCTAAGAAATTAACCATTTGACTGAATGCGGAAACCAAATGTCTCGGCGGTTTTGATTCGACCTTGTTGGGAACACCGTTAAAACCTTCTTCAATCAAAACACGTAAAGACCATCCGGCACAATAACCACAAAGCATATCCAAATCATGAATATGGTAATCCCCGTTTTTATGGGCTGCCCCGATTTCCGGTGTATAAACATGATTAAGCCAATAGTTCGCGACCACTTTTCCCGATACGTTCAGGATTAAGCCACCCAAAGAATACCCTTGATTGGCATTTGCATTCACGCGCCAATCCGAACGATCCAAATATTCATTGATAGATGAAATGGCATCAATAACGGCCTTTTTATCTTTCCGGGCTTTTTCACGTTGTTCCCGATAAACAATATAGGCCCGAGCCGTTTTGTAATAGTTGGAAGAAATCAGAACTTGTTCCACAACATCTTGAATTTGTTCAATACTGGGAGCAATCGTATTCGAAAAACGATATTTCAAAACCTTAACAACCTGTTGTGTCAACAACCAGGCCTCCTCTGGGCCAAATTCCGTTGTTGCCTCCCCTGCTTTTCCGATGGCCGCCGCGATTCGCGAAGCATCAAAAGCGATTCGTTCTCCATCCCGTTTAATGACATCAGACAAAGGGCCTAAATCAATGACGGAATTTTCTTCTTTTTTTTGAATGGTTTCCAACATATTGTGTTCCTTTTTTGTTTTTTATACTATATATAGTGTTTTTCACACACTTTCTGATTCCAAGAAAACGCAAAAATTTTTTTATGTCAACACAAAATTTTATTTTTTTTATGTCGGAAAAGTGAACTTTATTTTTTTTCTTTATTTTTAAATATATTGACCTGTTTTTTTATCGTAAAAAAGTTTTTTGACAAAATATTTTGTCCCAAAATCAGCAACCGTTCATTAATAAAATCATTAAATCTGGAATGTCTTCGTTTTTTTGATATCTCATCTTTTCCTTTTATTTTCAATGTCTAAATTAAAAAAAACGATTCGTCCGAGGTCGTTTATATCTTGATAAATATTAAAATTGAATTATTTTTAATATATTTTTCATATGATTATCTTTTTTTTATAAAAAAATATACAAAAATATGTTGAAATATTTTTAAATTTGTGATATAATACCCCCATCATCAACAAAATGGAAAGGGGAAAATGATGAAAAAATTAGCTTTAATGTTATCAGTTTGTGGTTTATTAACTGCTTGCACAACAACAGAATATGTGGAAAAGGAATGCCCGTCATGCAATCCGCCGATGCGTCATTTTGAAGTCGTAACGGAATGTTCTGACTATCAGGATACTTCTCTGGGTGGCAACCGTTATGCTCAATGTCGGTATTGCACAAATAAGATTTATTCCAACGGTGTTGATGTGACCGCTCAATTTATGGGTAAGGGGATGAATGCTCCGGCCCGTGCCGGAAAACCGGCTTGCCGTCGATAAGGCATAGTTATTCAAAGGCCGCCCATTCAGGGCGGCTTTTTTAATTAAGAAAAATATGAATAAAAACAAAGAATTGTTCATAAAGTATCTGCCCATACTTTGACCATCCAGGAAAACCGTAACAGGCATAAGATAACAGAAATCCGTAAGTGATCAAATTCGCCCCCGGCAGGAATAAAATGGTAAAAAGATAACCGGCAACTTTAAAATCAGTTTGCCCCAAATGAATCTCATCCAAAGTGGATATCAAATGGTATCCGGTCATAATACCCAAAAGAACCCAATAGTACGTCGGCGGTATCTGGCCGGTAAAATAATAAAGACTTCCACAAGCAATAACAAATGCCGCCGAAGTCGGGAAAAAATATGGTGCAATTGAAATTAACCAATTTCCGCGTCCCGTATATATAAAATTGCCGCCAACACCACGCTTAACATTAATATCTTGGGGGCTATGAAATGTCAAAATGGCAAACAGCATATGCGTCAATTCATGTTCCAAAATAGAAAGTGAACTGCCACCGATTCCAGGGACAAGCAGCCAAACAACAATCATAATCAATAACGGCAAAAAGAAAAGCCCTAATACCTGTATTGTCAACCCTTCATACAGAAGTAAGAGATCTGCCTTTAAAGCTGGTAAAGTCAAACATACCATCATCAAAGCGACCGGCCATTTCAAAAGCATTAAAATAAAATTAAGTATTCGTTGCATTCTTCTCTCTTTTTTTTTAAATGATACGCTGAAAATAAAAAAAAAGAAAGAAAAAAATTCTTATCGGGATAAGGTCTTATTTTTCATTGATTGTACAGCATATAATTCTTGCCGAATATAAGCTGCTGTTAAATCCGAAATCGGATAATGTTGTTCCGGATAAAAGATAAAGTGGGACGTTCTGGCCTGGTTGCGAAATTTTGACGCCAAAATCTGTGTCAATGATAAATCTTCCCGCAGGACAGCATATGGGTGAGTTTCTTTTTCAATGGTCATGACGACTCTGTTTAAGTCTAATTTCGGTTGCCTGATTAAAAAAGAAATAATATTATAATATTGTTGATTATTCTGATGACGGGAAGCGGCCGAGGCTGCTACAATCACAGGAGAAATATACACCCGACATTCGTCCCCTGCCCCATTTGGAATCCCGTTATCATAGCGACCGATATATTTTAGTTTATTGATATCTGCCCCTAATTGAACGGCCCGTTTAGCCGATTTAAAATTGCCCGATTTACAAGCCGAAAATAATTCCTGCGTTTGAAGATAGGATACGGGAATCGTTAAAAACTTCCATAAATAATATAATTTTCCGACTGTTTGGGTATTTGACATAATACTTCCTTTTATTGTAGGTATTATAACTGTTTTTTATGTATTTGTCAATCTTTTTTAATTTTTTGTAAAAATGTTTCAAATGAACCATTTGATAAAGCCAAGATAGCCTCAAAATTATCATTTGGTGCCGTTTGATTGCGTCGTTCAAAACCGCATTTTTGACACTTATGCAGAATAAAATCTTTGCCATTTCGATGTTCTAAACCAACGGCCAACATTATCCCGCCACAGGAACAGGCCCGATCCCCCGGATTGATATCGACGTGCAGACTGGATAAACAATGCGGGCAATGGTTAGTATAGCCATTCCCCTGCACATGTGTTCCGCAAAGAGAACAGATAAAATCCTCTTTATTTTTTGTGAAACGTGCCATTGTTGTCATATGTTAATCTCCTGAAAAACATATACAGCATATCGTTAAAATTAAAAAAAGTCAATTTTAAAAGGGAACAGTTCTATTTTTTTTGATAAATTTTATATTGTTGAACATCTTTTAAAGGGCCGGATATCCGTAAAGAAATCGTTTTTATATTATCCTTCCGAAACAAAACACGCGCATGACGATAGATAGAGGCTAAAACGTCACCCCGCTCTATGGGGATAGACAGATTCATTTGAACATCATCTTTTGATAACTCCTGCTCTATTCGATTAAGAAAAGAATTGATACCCTGTCCTGTTAAAGCCGATATCGGCCACTCATTACGAGCTCTATCCTTTTGTGTCAGGATTCGTTTTTGTTCATCAGATGGTAATAAATCAATTTTATTTAAAACTTCAATTAAACCTTTATCAACGGTTTCTTTTAATCCTAAACCGGATAAAACCGATTCGACATCCTGTTTTTGCGCATCTGTATCCGGATGGGAATAGTCCCGTACATGAACGATAATATCGGCTTCCAAAACCTCTTCCAGAGTAGCCCGAAAAGCCATAATCAACTCTGTCGGCAAGTCAGAAATGAAACCAACCGTATCGGATAAAATAACTTCCCGACCACTCGGTAATTTTAATTGGCGCATGGTCGGATCCAATGTGGCAAAAAGCATATCTTTTGCCATGACATTTGATTGTGTTAACCGATTAAAGAGGGTTGATTTACCGGCATTTGTATAACCGACCAACGCCACAATCGGATATGGAATACGTTTTCGGGCACGGCGATGTAATTCCCGTGTTTTTTTGACTTCTGCCAATTCTTTCTTAATTTTAACGATATCATCATCCAATAAGCGACGATCTAATTCAATCTGTGTTTCACCGGGCCCACCTAAAAAACCGCTACCGCCACGTTGTCGTTCCAAGTGAGTCCAAGACCGAACCAACCGAGATCGCGCATATGTCAAGTGGGCTAATTCAACCTGTAAAACCCCTTCTTTTGTTTTGGCTCGCTGACCGAAAATTTCCAAAATTAATGCTGTCTTATCAATGACTTTTGTTTTCCAAGCCTTTTCTAAATTGCGTTGTTGAAGTGGGGACAAAGCGCATGCCATAATAACCACATCTATCCCTCTAATCAAGGGAAGTAGCCGTTCAATTGTACCTTTTCCTAAATAGGCGTTAGCCTTAATTTCCCGTAGCGAAAGCACTTCTTGATAGATAACGGTTAAGTCAATGGCTTTCGTCAAAGAAACGGCCTCGGCCAAAACAGCATCCGGCGACCGAATGGTTTCGGCTTCATTTTTTAAATAAGGATACAAAACAACGGCGGTTGTCATTTTACCTGCCATATAATCAGAACACGGGCGAATTCCATACTTCCGTCGGCATTCGTTAAAACGGTTATTGTCCGGTTGTCTTGATTGTAAGAATTTAAAACAATCGTATCCCCGAATTTAGCAGATCGTTTGAAGGAAATTTGAATCTCCCCCGGATAATGTTTTGATCGAAAATCATCATCAAAAGAATCCATTACCCATGTCGGATAAAGAGCATTGTTCACATGATGATTTAAATCAATATCGTCTGCATGAACCGGGAAAGATAAAGTTTTCGGTGAAATACCTTCTGGCACTATAATTTTATCAAAAGATGAAATAAGGGCATGTTCTTCAACCAATTCATAGTGTGGTAAATGCTTGGCTACCGGAATGGGGCGCAGGCGATCTGTATCAACTAAAACCCATTGGCTTGTTGCATTTACCAAAACATTTCCGGATTTGTCTTTTATTTGAAAGTCACGAATACCACAGGCTGCCGTTGTTCCGGACGGCCATGTATCGATAATAATTTCTTTTCCCCATTCGGGCAATCGGTTTATCTTCAAATGATAGGCACCCCCTACCCAACCGATATGATGTTCGCTACAATAAGTATATCCCACACCGATTTTTTCGGCATGTTCATCGGCTAAATCTTGAAACAGATTAAATAAACTTCTAATGCGCAGTATTTGTTGAATATCAACTTGAAAACTACTGATTTTATATGATTTTTTGTATTTATCCATTATTAACCTCTTGTTTGAATAGCAAAATACTCCATGCCGGCACTTTGATGGTTCGTCGCATATCTTTTAATGTGTTTGTTGTATCTAATATCAAGTCCCATTGACCGGTCGGTAATTGCCATTTTAAGTCCTGATCAAAAGCGTTAAAAATCATAAATAAGTTATAATCCGGACTTTTACCAAGATATGAGACGGCCCGAACATAACTTTGCCAATCATCCGATTTCATTGGTTGTCCGTCCGGTCTATACCAAATCAAATTATCCTGATTGCGAAATTGGTTGTTATCTGGTGTTATATACCGCTTTCTGATTTCCATCAATTTTCGAATAAGGGATTGCATCCGCTTTCCGACATAGGCTACATCCGGCCAATTAATCCAAGAATAAATATTATCCTGGGCATATGTATTATTGTTTCCAAAGGATGTTTTTAAAATCTCGTCACCACCGTAAATCATAGGTGTTCCAAAGGATAAAAGTAGTGAAGTCATCAGACAGCGAGCCCGTCTTTCCCGTAATTGTAAAATTTTTAAATCCCTGGTTTCTCCTTCAATCCCAGTATTCCAAGAATGATTATTGTCAGAGCCATCACGATTATCTTCTCCATTAGCCTCATTATGCTTTTGGTTATAGGAAACTAAATCCCATAAAGTAAAGCCGTCATGGGCCGTAATAAAATTAACACTTTCCCATGGTTTTCGACCTTTATTATCATATAAATCCGCAGAAGCCGTTATACGATTGGCAAATTCAGAGGCTTGATTTTCATCCCCTTTCCAAAAGCAACGCATTGTATCCCGGAATTTATCATTCCATTCAGCCCAGCCGGGACGGAAAGAGCCGACTTGGTATCCGCCGGCACCTAAATCCCATGGCTCGGCAATCAATTTTTGACGTTGCAAAATCGGATCTTGTTGAACGGTTGTTAAAAAATCACTGTTAATTGCATACTGATTATCGTTATCGCGCGCCAGAGTTGTCGCCAGATCAAATCGGAAACCGTCAATACGGATAGATTCGGCCCAATAACGCAATGAATCCATTACCAATTGCAGAGTTCTGGGATGTCCTAAATTCAATGAATTACCGCATCCCGTTGTATCATCATAATAGCGCGGATTATCTTTATTTAACCGATAGTAAGAAGCATTATCTATTCCCCGATAGCACAGGGTCTGTCCCATTTGATTCCCCTCACCCGTATGATTATAGACCACATCCAGAATGACCTCAATTCCAGATTCATGAAAAACACGAACCATATGTTTTAATTCGGATAATTTCCGTTGTGACAAATATAAAGCATGCGGTGACATAAAGGCAATCGGATCATATCCCCAGTAATTAATCAGATTCTTATCTAACAAAAATCCGTCCGTCATAAAAGAAGCAATCGGCAATAATTCAATCGACGAAATTTGAAGACTCTTGAAATATTCAATCACTTTCGGTGTTGACATACCGGCAAATGTGCCACGGAGCATAGCATCTATATCCGGATTACGGGCCGTAAAGCCACGCAAATGTGTTTCGTATATTACTTCCGAATCCCAAGGATGCTTCGGTTTTTTTATTTGTCCCCAATCATAATCATGCTCATCACAAACAACGCATTTAGGAACATAAGGAGCAGAATTTGTCCGGCTGAATGATAAATCCAAATCTTTGCTACCGACACGATACCCCAACATAGCGTTATGGCCGATAATGGGGGCTGTCAGCATTTTCGCATACGGATCAATCAATAATTTATTGGGGTTAAAGCGATGACCTTTTTCCGGTTCATAGGGGCCGTAAACCCGATATCCGTATAATTGTCCCGGTTGAATACCGGCAACATATCCGTGAAAAACTTCGTCCGTATATTCCGGCAGATCAATACGTGTTTCTTTTTTTTCTTTGGGATCAAAGAAGCAAACTTGGACCCGATCAGCATGTGCCGAAAACAAAGCGAAGTTAACGCCGTTGCCGTCATAATTGGCTCCCAAAGGATATGGTAATCCGCTTAGTACCTTATACACCATGTTTTTCAAACACCTCCTGAAACAGTAAGTCCGGAAACAGGGACATAATCAAAGAAGCCGTTTCCCGACGTTGTTTGTCGGTTCCACTTAAAATCGGTAAAACATATCGGATAACGGCATCTCGGAATTTCGGGAATAAATTTTGTTGTTTTGATAAGAGAAAA
This sequence comes from Alphaproteobacteria bacterium, assembly GCA_017453485.1. GTDB lineage: Bacteria > Pseudomonadota > Alphaproteobacteria > CAAHEQ01 > UBA3637 > CALXZG01. The sequence goes on from JAFTEW010000047.1 coordinate 11,596, forward strand.
GACTCATATCGTTTAAGGTTAAAAATCCAATTTAATTGGGCTAACATCATATCCAGCAATTCAAATTTTTCCATATGTTGATAAATACAGGGACGTTTTTCTTTTGCCGAAGACTGTATCTCTTTATCAATCAAGAGTTGCGTTTCCGTATGCGGATAAGAAACTTCAATATGCTTCAAAAAGATGTCCGTATGCTCTGTATTATAACGAATATTTCCCAGCATATCGGCATCACGGGTAAAATCCAATATCGGTGAAAGCCAAGCCGGATCCTTTGATGAAGGCATTGTATTATGTAAGCGCGTACATTCCTGTTCTACCTTTAATTCGGGAAAATATTTTTTAATCAATTCGGCCCCGGCGATTCCGTGATTAAAACCTTCATGTTTTTTCCCGCATTTAAACTCATAGCAACGGGCAATATCATGTAATACGGCCGCATTTAGAATTTGTTTTTGTGTTTTCAAAGATAAAGGCGATGATGACAATTCAATCAACTCCCGGGCAATTTTAACAACTTCAAAAGTATGAATTAACTTATGAATATCAAAATTCAGTTCAACTTCATTTTGATAGTTAATAATGGCATTAACATATTCTTGAACAACGGCCCGTGTCGTCCGATCCTCTAAATCAATCTGCATCATTCCCTCTTCCGGCTGATACCCAAGCATTCTAATTTAAAACAAACGACAGCCAGCGGCGGCAATACAACCTGAATATCATATCGTTTAAAATTCCACCCGGGTTCTTCTGTTTGAATATCACCTTCATTTTTAACATCGGAACCGCCATAAATTTTTGAATCCGAGTTAAAAACTTCCCGATAAATACCCGATTCATTAACACCGATTCGATAATTATATCTGGGAACCGGTGTGAAATTACACGCGACAACAAGGGATTCCGTCTTATTTTTATTGTGGCGAATAAAGGTAAAACACGAATTTTCATAATCATTCCCGTTAACCCATTCAAAACCGCCCGATTCAAAATCATTTTCATAAAGAGCCGGAGTCGCCCGATAGAGACTATTCAAATCCGATATCAGTTTCTGTATGCCTTTATGGCGTGGTTTTTTCAATAAATCCCAGTCTAAACTATCGGCAAAACGCCATTCTGTTCGGACAGCTAATTCGTTACCCATAAACAATAATTTTTTACCAGGATGTGCAAATAAATAACTGTAATATA
>JAFTEW010000009.1 GCA_017453485.1 Alphaproteobacteria bacterium
ACAGAAAAGCGACTCCGGGGCTATATGGTTTTTTGGTGCCGGGAGCTGTCCGGGTTCCTTCGGTAAAGATAATCAGGTTCATACCTTCAGCCAAACGGGATTTAACCCCCGTCAACATTTTCCGCATAGTGATAGCCCCACCCTGACGATCAATGGGAATACATCCCGTTTTTAAAAAATACAATCCGGCCAAAGGCAACCACATTAACTCTTTTTTTAAAACATAAAAGGCATTGGGAACCAGGCGGTGAAAAATTAATGTCTCCATGGCTGATTGATGCTTGGAAGCAATAATATAACCGTCTTGCTTCGGCAAATTCTCCAACCCTTCAACCCGAATACGAACGCCACATATCAGGCGCAGAAGAAAATTGCTGACACGGCACCATAAAATCGGGAAGCAAAGTGATTTTTTCCTGGGAAGTAAAAGGGTCGGCAACATAATGATAAACAAGCATAATGTCGTCACATAGAAAATAACCGTAAAAATACAGGAACGTAATTTTTGAATCATTAAATTTTCCTTTCAAATAAATTTTGTAAACGCGTTATCATGAATTTATGATACTCAATAAATAACAACCAGGCATATCTGGTTCGAATCCAATCCACGGAATCATTAAAAGATTTCGGGAACACAGGCAACGGAATAATTTTGATGTTCGGATTTAATTTTAAGACCTCAAAAATACTGCGCGGCATATGATAAAAACTGGTAATCAACAAAACGGAGTTAATCTTTTTTTGATGGATCCAATCGGCAATTTCTTTCGCGTTACCGCGAGTATCCTGAGCAGCATATCCCAACGTCACATGCGATGACAAATCGGCCGGTAAGGTTGTGGTTAAATCGGATATTTTAACAGACGGATGAACACCGGAAATCAATAAATCTTCGGCATAATGTTCTGATAACAAATCCAATGCTGTGTCGATTCGATCTCCTCCACCCGTCAGGACGACGATGGCATCTGTCTGTTCGGCCGACTGAAACTTAAAACTGAGTGCATAAAAACAAAAGGCTACAAAACCGATAATCCAAATCGTCAATGCCAAAATCGAAAAATACAGCAAAAATGAAGAAATAATTTTTCTGGACATCATAAAAAGCGTTTTAAATAACCCAATACCGTTTTAATCGTTGTTAAAAAGGCCAATATCGACAAAATTACCGGCACAAGCAAAAGTGTTAACCAGCCACCGATTCCTAAGGCAGGATTCCAAATAAAATCAATGGTTGCCCCGCGAATCAGAAAAGAAATACCGGCCATAATCGGCAAAGCCAATAAAAATCCGAAAAATCCCCCCATTATTGTTAAAGAAAAATGCCGAACAGCATATTTTTGCGTTAGAAACCAATCGTTTGCTCCCATCATATGGATAAGAGATATTACATGTTCGTGGGCCGACAGACTGGTTCGGGTAGCATAAACAACGGTAAAGGAGGCCGTGACAGCCAATAGAATCAAAATAAATATAATCAATTTTATGCCGGCATCAGACAACTTAATCAGAGGTTCTAATCGCATACGGTGGCTATCCAATATAGCCGACGGGACCTGTTCGGCCAAATCAGTTTTGATTTGGGCTAAATTCGGATGATTGGCCGAATCCAACGTGACATCAATCAATTTAGGAAGCGGTAATTCAGAAACGGCGACATCCCCACCCAACCAGGGTGCCATCAATTCAGTCATTTGAGCATCGGATATAACCGTCGCCCCAACAACGCCGATACTGGACCGCAGAATCGTTAAAGCTGTTTCAACGTCTTGATTGACGGCCTGTCCCCGACTTTCGCCCGATTCAGTATAGGTTGGAATCTGAACCGTTAAGGCACCGGATACAACCTGTTTCCAGTTCGTAATAGCCTGATATGACGTAATTCCTGTTGCCAAAATCAGCACAGCAATAAACGTCATTAACATACTCATCCACGGCAAAAACAGGCGCGTTGAATCCGTTGCAAAGAAAATAGAATCTTTCTTCATTTTGCCCCTCCCCGATTAAATAATTTTGAGGCCATATCTTTATATTGATTTTGCGGGACTACATTTAAATGTCCTTTTTCCAAGTGCAAACGTGGAAAACCAAAATGTTTGATCAAACCTTCATTATGTGTTGCAATCACAACCGTTGTTCCCAATTTATTCAATTCCAAGAACAAATGCAACAAGCGCTTTGCCATGGCATCGTCAACATTGCCCGTCGGTTCATCCGCCAACAACAGTGTCGGCCGGTTAATAACAGCTCGGGCGATGGCAACACGTTGCTGTTCGCCACCCGATAACTCCGGCGGATAAGACTTCATCTGGTTTTCCAACCCGACCCAAGTCAGCAATTCGGACACATGACGTCTGATTTCCGATTCCTTTACACCGGCGATCCGCAACGGTAAAGCCACATTATCAAAGGCATTTAAATGATCCAGCAATCTAAAATCCTGAAAAACAACGCCGATTTGGCGACGCAATCCGGCTTTTGCCCGACGTGACAATTCGTCAACCGCATACCCAAACAGACGAACACGCCCCTTGGTCGGCAAATGATACAAGTATAATAAACTGAGCAACGAAGTTTTACCGGCCCCGCTTTCTCCTGTCATAAAATGAAAAGACCCCGGAGCCAGTGTAAATTGGATATCCTTTAATATTTCCGGCCCGTTATCATACCGGAAAGACACGCCGTTAAATTCTGCTACCGGTGCATTTAATTTGCTTTTTTCCGTCACTTTTTTCATTCCTTTGATTAAAATAGTTGTATCTTTCTGTAAAATTATATATAGTATTCTTACACCATTTTTTTGAAAAGGGAAAGATAAATGTTGATAATATGTCCAAAATGTTCCGCAAAATATCAGGTTCCGGAGGGAATTCGTCTGGAAAACGGTCAAAAATTAAAGTGTTCCGCCTGTGATTTCGTCTTTTTGAAAGGAGAAGAAGCGCCCTTAGTCCTGGACAAAGCAGTCCAGCAACCAACCGAATCGTCACCGGAGGTGCCACCTAAGGCTTTTTCAACACCGTTATATACGTCATCAACATTAAATACAGCTCCTGCCGATTCGCTTCCCGAAGCATTTAAACCGGTTGAAAGCGCACCCAAACACGGTGGACTTTGGCTGATACCCGTGTATATCTTGATTATCCTTGTTTTATGCGTAGCCGGGTGGATGTTCCGCGATTCGCTGCAACCCTCTTTTGGAACGGTATTACCGACGACCGTATCAAAAAGCACAGTGCGAGCCGAAAAACATCATATCAATCCAGTAAGGTCCGTGCCCGTATCAAACCAACCAACCGTTTTGGTTGAAGAAATGCCACACCCCAGGACCGAACCGATTGCGCCAACAAATCAATTGATAAACGCCGATAAACCGATTGCTCCGGCAGAAAAACCTACCGTTCCGGAAGTATCTCCGTCGGCGACTGTTTCGGATAAAGACATTCAGAAAAAGGAAGTTATCACTCCGACCGAAAAAATAGTTATCCCTACCAAACCGGAAATTATAGAGCAAAATGATGTAATTCAGGACACCGACACGGTCAAACCGATTACCGAAGACAGTGAAGTCCCCTTGTTTGATATTGTAGTGCCACCGGTTATTCATGACGACGTCAAGCAATTGAACGTTGATCACCTATCCTTTCGCATTGAAAATGATGAAGAAGGGAGCACCCAATTATTGATTGAAGGAGAATTGTTTAATCCCGAACATGATCCCCGCAATATCCCCGTTTTCACTGTTTTAGCTTTGGACGCCAATAATCAGGTTATTGTGTCCAAGCATGTCCATGTCACGGCGGAACAAATCGGTGCCGGTGAAACAATTCCCTTCTATACGGGAATAACACCGGCTCCAACCGGCGTTGATCATATAGAAGTTCGTTTTTAGTGGAGCAAAATACATGCGTTTCTTCTTTTTGATTTTTGCCCTATTTTATGCGATGGCAGCTGCTGCCGGATGTCCCGTAGCGGAACAAACCGCCCGGGAAAAGGGATTGACGGCGGCTCTACCCGTCTTTGTACAATGTGCTATCCAGCAAAACGATGATGATACACAATTGTATTTGGCCCGTATTTATGCCAAAGGACTTGGTGATGTTGCTAAAAGCACATCAAAAGCTTTATTATTCTACCATTTGAGCAGTGAAAACGGAAATGCTTCCGCAATGGTTGAATTATCAACATTATTGACAAGTCTGGATGAAAAAGCGGAAACACGGCATGAAATATCCGATTATTTGGATAAGGCCCAAGCCATCTTAAAAAACAATACACGAAATTCTTTCAAAGGCGAATTATTACACCCCTATGCTTTATTGATGCTGGCATCTGAAAATCCGTCGGAAAAATGGTTTTATACGACACAGATGAAATCGGATTCACGGGCGGCGCAATTGTTGAAAAATTATCAAATTGATCCGGACAAAAAAAAACAAGTTATTCGTGAGGCTTCAAAATGGAAACAGCGTAAAATGCGCGATATAGCCTTTGAGGTTTACTCACTTGCCGAATTTAACGAATTTTATGATACCCTTTATCCTAAGGAAGGACTTCCCAATTCCTTCGCACGGTCACAAGCCGTCAACAAGTTAAAAGAAAAAATTGAAAGTCTGCAAAAATGAAATTATATATTAAAACATTCGGTTGCCAAATGAATATGTATGATTCGGCCCGAATCCGAGATACTTTGGCCATTTTAGGTTATACAGAAACGGATTCGCCGGAAGAAGCCGATATCATCCTGTTAAATACCTGTCATATTCGGGAAAAAGCCAGTGAAAAGTTATTTTCCGAAATCGGGCGGCTGGTAAAATTCAAGAAAGAGCATACTTTGATGATCGTAGCCGGATGCGTCGTTCAAGCCGATGGGGAAGAGTTATTAAAACGGGCCCATGCCGTTGATATTGCCGTCGGGCCGCAAAGTTATCATAAATTGCCGGAATTGATTACAAAATATAATCGAAAAAAAGGTCGGATTGCCGTAACGGATTTTCCGGCCGAATCGAAGTTTGACTATTTGCCGCCCATTCAGGCAATCGGGGCTTCAGCTTTTCTGGCTGTTCAAGAAGGGTGTGATCACTTTTGTTCCTATTGTGTCGTGCCTTATACACGCGGTTGCGAATATTCCCGCTCCGCCACTGAAATCATGGATGAAGCCAGACAACTGGTCAAAACAGGGGCCAAAGAAATTATGCTTTTGGGACAAAACGTAAACGGTTGGCATGGCGAAGGTGCCCGAGATTTAGGAGATATTATTCGGATGATCGCCGATATTGATGGTTTGGAAAGAATTCGATACACAACGTCTTATCCATCCGAAATGACCGAGAACATTATAACGGCGCATCGGGATGTTCCGAAATTGATGCCCTATATTCACCTACCGATACAATCCGGCAGCAACGCTGTTTTAAAGGCTATGAATCGTCAATATGATCGGGACGGATATTTGCGCATTAGTGAGCGTTTTCGGGCCGTGCGACCTGATATTGCCATTTCATCAGACTTTATTGTCGGCTTCCCGGGAGAGACAGATAAAGATTTTGAAGACACCCTTGATTTGGTTCAACGTGTCGGCTATGCCAGTTCTTTTTCCTTTAAATTCAGTGCTCGCCCCGGGACACCGGCCAGCATTATGAAAAACCAAATCCGGGAAGAGGTCAAAACAGAAAGGCTCATTCGATTGCAGGATTTATTACTATCCCAACAAAAACAGTTTAATGTTAATACGGTTGGAAAAGAATTGGATATCCTGTTAATTGAAAACGGAAAAGAAAAGGGGCAAATTTCAGGATATACCCCCTACTTACAAAATACACATATCGCGGCGGATGAAAGCCTGTTAGGACAAATCGTTCGAGTCAAAATTGAATCCGCAACGGCAACATCCCTTGGCGGTCGATTGGTTAAGGCTTAATAACGCCGTTTCAGTTCCCAATTCCAGGCCGTTTGAATAATATCCCGAATATCGGTATATTTTGGGTTCCAACCTAAAATTTCACGGGCTTTGGTGTTATTCGCCAGCAATCGTGCCGGATCACCGGGACGCCGTTCCGTATATTCGACAGGACAGGGCCGACCGCTGACCTGTTCGGCTGCTGTGATGATTTCCTTCACACTGTTACCGATACCCGTTCCCAAATTCAGGCAACCACTGTATATATCTAACTTTTCAACGGCTAATCGATGGGCCAAAGCCAAATCTTCAACATGAATATAATCACGAATACAGGTCCCATCCGGAGTATCATAGTCTGTTCCGAAGACTTTAATCGAATCCCTTTTTCCTTGAATAGCCTGTAAAACAAGGGGGATTAAGTGCGTTTCCGGTTGATGACTTTCCCCGATGGACGAATCGGCGCTGGCCCCGGCTGCATTGAAATAACGTAAAGCAATATGTTTTAATCCATAGGCCCGTTCATAATCATCAAATATACGCTCAATCATCAACTTTGTCCGCCCATAGGGATTGATCGGATTTTGAGGATGAGCCTCATCCATCGGGACATATTGCGGTTCACCATAGGTTGCACAAGTGCTTGAAAACACAATCTTTAAAACGTGATGAGAACGCATAGCATTTAATAGATTCAATGTTCCGATTACATTATTGCGATAATATTTTTCCGGATCAGCCACGCTTTCGCCGACAGCCGCAAAAGCCGCAAAATGGATAACGGCCTCTATCCGATATTTTTCAAATACCGCATCCAGTGACGCTTTATCCATCAAATCCGCATGAATAAACGCTGCACGCGGATCAACTGCTTCCCGATGTCCATAAATTAAATTATCGGCCACAACAACCGCATATCCGTTATCCAACAAATGTTTAACCGTATGTGAACCGATATAGCCGGCACCGCCCATAACCAAAATCGTTGTCATTGTTATCCTCCTTATTTGAATTTATATTTTTACTCTATCTGAAATACAGCCCACCCGTCAAGCCTATTTTAATGTCAGAGTTATTTTTTCTTCGTTTCCGCGACAAAAAAATACAAAAGCCCGTATTTTTTAACGTTTTTTCAAAAAAAGTGCGATTTTTTTGTTGACTTTTGATTTTAATTTGTTAAGGATGGAAGGGAAGGCACTTGCAAGTCCTTCATAACTTTAATATTA
>JAFTEW010000048.1 GCA_017453485.1 Alphaproteobacteria bacterium
CCGGTGGCTCTTTCTTTTATCCGTGAGTATTTATGTGAGTTCGAAGATAATATTTTTGAAGAACGCTATTTTTTACGCATTTTCAAACTCTTAAAATATTTTCAAAATTCGATAAAATATCATCTAATTGCTTTAAAGATTTACATGTATCATAGAGAACCCCATAAGGTTTTAAATCTATATCCGTAATTGCAAATGGGTATTCTGTTTCTGTCGCGATAAATATACCATTCTTATCAATTAAAATATTGCAAGCCGAATAAAGAGACTTTATCTTTTTTAATCCTTCAATAAATTCAGGCGATAAAATTTGATCACTATTACGAATATTTATTCCGTAAATTGCATATTCATCACCAAGTTGTGAACCCTTATAATCAATAAATTTCCAATGGTTCCCCTTTTCTAATGATTTTGTTGGATATTTTTTTGTTAATTCTTTCTGAGTTAGGTTATGTTTCAATTGTTTAGCCAAAATTAATAAAGAAGAATTTGGCAAACAAATTTTTTTTGATGAAACAAGCAGTCCTGAAAACACGGATTTTGAACGTTTATTTGTATCTACCGATAACCCGATATATTGCACAAGAAGACCGTAATAACTTTCTTTTAGGATAAGAGAATTCCAAATAAAAGGCGTATCAAAGTCAGGTAAAAAACCATAGCGGGATAAATTATCTAACAAGTTATACTCGTTATTAGTTATGGGATGATTTTCCAAATTTAATACCGAAAAAATCTTAGGCATAATTATTTTCCCGATTTTATTGCTTATCTTATTAGCAAAGCGTATCAAGTAAATAAATATTAAAATAGGTATGAAAATACCCAATAATACGGAAATAAATGCATAAAAACCATCATCTTTAAGAATAACTCCAAAAACAATGAAGGAAATGCACGTAAAAATTCCAGAAGAGAGGAATAAAAACAAAAGGAGTCGTTTGAATGATAATATTTTAAGCCATTTTATCTCTTTCTGGTGGAACTGTAAAATCGGAAAAATTTGGTTTTGTACCATATCTAAAAAGTCTTGTTTTGATATCATAAAAATATCCTCTCAATATTAAAAAATAGATATCAAATCTGATTCCGATAAAACGGACTGGATGGTATCATAGGAAAAACCGGCCCTGGCCAAGGTCCCCATATCTTTTTTAAAATATGTCGGATCCTGTTTGCTCCGATACGGTCCGATTTTTTTACGTCTCATAAAGGTGATGGCTCTATCCTTTTCATTGCTGCCACTCGCCTCAATCAAACGCTTGGTTGTGGCCGTATCAATACCGTCCTGCTTTAATTTTGCCATAATGAATTTTTCTGATTTTCCTTGACCAATCAAAGTTCGAACCTGATTTTCGGCATATCTGTCGTCGTTCAGGTAGGCATAATCCTGAACCTTTTGAATCACGTTTTCTATCCAGGATTCTGCCTCTGGGGGGATTTCTTCCCCTTTTGTTGCCATTCGTTTTAAACGACGCTTTAACATAGCCCGAACTTTATCCGTTGATGATTCATACCGCGACAGGTAGAAAAGTGTTATATTCAATAATCGTTTTTCGCTTAAACGTTTATTCATTGACAAATGCTCCGTTTGGGATATAATACCCGAAACGGAAAGGAATTGCAAATGGATATTATTAAATCTTTTATGTTGGAGAACGGATTATTTCGCGGAAAATATATTGCCGCCGATTCTGTTGTGGCAGGTATTTGGGAAAAACATGATTATCCTAAGGTCCTGCACCCTTTGTTGACACAGGCCGTCTTGATTGCCTTGGCTTTGTCGGCCGGGATCAAGTATCAGGGCGTTTTTTCTTTACAAATTAAAGGAAACGGTCCGATTTCTTCTTTGTTTGTTGATGTGACGACGGATCGAAAAGTTCGGGGATATATGTGTTTGGATGATTCGATTCAAAATTGGTCAGCCCTAAAAACATTGACGGATTTATTCGGTCGGGGACAACTGATTTTTTCGGTCGCAGGCTTGGGCCAAGAACCATATCAGGGGATTGTTGCTTTGAATCACGATACGTTGGCCGAAGTCGTGACTGATTACTTCCGCCTGTCCGAACAAATAGATACCGAGTTAATTATACGGGAACGGGCGGGGCAGGGCCGTTGTCTGCTTTTACAAAAAATGCCGCATCAAGCCGGAGAAATATCTGTTGACTCAGTTGAAAAATCACCGGATTCTTTGTGGGAAGAAGTGACCGTTTTATTAAACAGTGTTCGTGATTCGGAATTATTTTCAGATAAATTGACACCGGATGAAGTTTTATTCCGTTTATTTCACGCAAATAAATTGGTTGTGTTTGAACCACAAACACCAGTGGCCGAATGTCGGTGCTATCGGGGTAAAATGGAAAATTTTTTGAAAAGAATGTCGGTTCAGGAACGACAATCTTTGTATAATCAATCCGGTGAAATTGAAGTTGTCTGCCAGTTTTGTGGGGAAAAATATCAATTTAAAAAATCTGATTTTGGGGATTGCTAATTTCTGTCACAGGCAAACATCTTCATTATAAAAATCCCCCGTAAAAACGGGGGATTTGTTTTATATCTGCCTGAATTATTCTTTGATGCGAACGTCTTTGATTTCTCTTAATTGACCTTCCAGCAGGTATTTCTTACCGTCTTGTGTCGTAATAACTACCGGTTCTGCCTTCGGGGCCGGAGCCTGTTGAACAGGAGCCGCAACCGGAGTCTGTTGAGCCGGAGCCGGTTGATAAGCGGCCGGACCTTGTGAAACAACCGGTGTTGATTGTTGGTAGATTACCTGAGGTTGTTGTTGCACAACGACCGGAGCCGGCTGTGTGTAAACGACAGGTTGACTGTAAACGACAGGGGCGCCATAATAACGCGGGGCATACCAACGCGGACCATAAAAAGCCCGATCCAAGGCCCAACCGGTCACCAAACCGGCACCGATACCCCAACCGAAACCACGACCCCAACCGCCATGATGATGCCAACGGGCTTCTGCTTTTTGCATAGGGGCAACAACGGCTGTCACGGCCAAACCAAGCATTGTTAATTCTTTTTTCATATGTGTTCTCCTTTTCTCCTTAAATTGAACGTGTCCCCATTATATAACAAAAAGGAATATCTGTC
>JAFTEW010000049.1 GCA_017453485.1 Alphaproteobacteria bacterium
GACAGATATTGAGGAAAATCGTGAGACCCGTTCTACGGTTTATAAGGGCCAAACCACTTGGGATATGTATGAAAATTTCGGTGCACCGACGTATGCCATCCGTATTTCTCCGGATGAAACACACTTCGTTTATCGACGGGAAGCCATCACTCTCGAATGGACCAGAATTTATTTTGATTGGTGTGATATGGTTTTTGTGGTTGTAGACGACCACGTAACCGATTGGGACGTGACCGGTAATCAATGTTATTTAAATATTGCCGATCCGATCCCCGTATCAAACGATAACGATCGGGGAAATGTCATGGAGCGCTATCGCGGAACGGGAATGCCGCCGCGCAATACACCGGATCAAATGTATCCGGCCGAGATATATACCGAATCGGATACGCTTTTTTAATAAGATTTTTATCCCGCCTTCCGGCTACTTGTCGGAAGGTATTTTTTTATCCATATAATGGAAGGGGATAACATATGAAAAAATTTAAAATATTTTGTTTATTATTGGGACTATTATGTATAGCCTGTGAGAAGCCGACGGAATCAAATTATTATCAGAATGTAAAAAGTTGGATCGGAAAAACACCGGAGGAATTGATAACTTCATGGGGAGAACCGACCCAAGTTATCAATAATAACAACAGACAATACTACATTTATATGGTGGATAAGGATATACCCCTGCCCGGCACAGATGGCCAAGGTGGAAACGGTCAATTAACGTACATCAACCCATTGACAAACACACCGGCTTATAATGTCAATCTGTTTTGTCAGACCACTTTTATCGTTCGGGAAGGAATCATTGTTGATTGGTTGTTTGAAGGTAACGCCTGTAAGGCTTATTGAAGGGCAGTTTATTTTATCAAATAATACTTGACATTCGGTTTAAACTTGATAAACTGATGGACGCATATCAATGTAAAAGGAGAAACAATGCGTCAGTCTGTTCTTATCTTTTTGGGCTTCTTTGCCTTAACCGCTTGTGTTTCCGAACAGGAACAACGAGAAGCCACCTACCGGCAGGAGCAGGTATTACGAAATCAATGTGAACATACGTTGGGCTTCCGCCCGGGCACACAGGGATATATGAATTGCCGGATGTTCTATGACAAAGTGATTCAATATGATATCGGATCGGGAACAATGTCATTTTCGCGCGTGCAGAGTATTCAACACCGGATTGATTCGTCAACACAAACCTGTCAAAATTATTGGGGAGCCAGTAATATGAGCAAAACCGCCCTATGGTCCTGTATTCAACAGCGGGAGCAGGAAATGATTGATGAAGCCATTCATCAAAAAGAATTAAGGGAACAGGAAGAAATGCTAACACGCTCTATCGCCGCCGGGCAAAAAATCGCCAACGATGACAATCGGTTACAGGAACGAATCGATGCTGAACGGGATCGCGTTGCCAAGGCCACCGGTAAAAATCCGAAGAAGATCAAATGTAAAACATATAATAAATCAAACGGTTATATTCAAGTCAAGTGTAAGTAAAGAAAGGAGAAAATACACATGAAATCATCTAAAAAACTATGGACGGCCATCGCCGGTTGTTTATTGTTGACCGCCTGCGGTATCGGCGACCCAAATACGACCTAGACTCGTGCCCAAATCGGACGCCAGGGAAGAACGTCCCTCGGTAGAATTATTGCCATGACACAGATTGAAATTGCCGGAACAAATTCTGGCGGAACTTTGGTCGGTGCCGGACTCGGTGGGGCTTTGGGCGGTGTCGGAGGCAGTGCTTTCGGTCGCGGAAAAGGTAAAGACTTAATGACCATCGGTGGTGCCGCTGTCGGTGCTTTGGCTGGTGCTGCGGTCGGTAGTGCTGCCGAACAGGCTGCCACCCACGATACGGCCTATGAATTTTTGGTCCAAAAAGGAAATACGGACACCGTTATTTCCGTTGTTCAAACGAACGAATTGGGGTTAAAAGAAGGTGATCGCGTTATCTTGGTTGAGATCGATGGCACAACCCGTATTCGTCAAAAATACTAAGGAAGGAGAAAAAAATGAAAAAATTAGTTATGCTGACACTCGTGCTCGGTTCTTTGGCCTTAACGGCTTGTGATGCCTATCATACCAAACAACCGGTTGATGAAAATTATTATAAGCGCACCCAGCAAGTTGAATGGCCGGGAGAAAAGTAATCCGTTCAAAATAAAAAGCCGCCCCATTTCAGGGCGGCTTTTTCGGATATATTTCTTGTCTTTCCGTTTCTTTTATGGTATGATGAACAAAAAAATGAAAGGAAGAAAGTATGCCATTTATTAAAACACCCGTCAAAGGGATGCCCGAACAATTACCCGCAGATATGGTTATCCGGGAATATGTAATGCGTCAAATTAAGGATGCCTATCGCACTTACGGTTTCAATCTGATTGAAACACCGATGATTGAACACATCGAAAATTTAACCGGAAAACAAGGCGGTGAGAATGAACAACTGATTTTCAAAATTTTAAAACGTGGAGAAAAATTAGCCGAGGCAACAACACCGGACGAAATGTGCGATTCAGGCCTGCGTTATGATTTGACGGTCCCTTTAGCCCGTTTTTATGCCAACAATGCAGATAAACTACCTACCCCGTTTAAGGCTTTCCAAATGGGGCCTTCCTTTCGGGCAGAACGGCCGCAAAAAGGACGCTTTCGCCAATTTATTCAATGTGATATAGATATATTGGGTGATAGCACAAATTTAGCCGAAATTGAACTGATATTAGCTACATCCGAAATGTTGAGCCGGTTGAATTTAGGCGCCTTTAAAGTACGTGTTAATGATCGCCGGTTATTGAAAGAAATGGCTTTATTCAGTGGCTTACCCGAAGAAAAACTGGATACCATTTTCATTATTCTGGATAAAATGGATAAAATCGGATTGGACGGTGTCCGAGAAATGTTATTAAACGACGGATATAGTAAAGAAGCCGTCGAAAAATATACGGCTTTATTCCAAGGTTCAGATAAAGATTATACCTCATCCCGAACATATCTGTCAGAAAGAAATATGCCCAATTCGGATAATGACGTGACGCGTAATTTAGATGAAATCATTCAAACAGCGACGGATTTGTTGGGTGGTAAAGGACAAATTGTTTTTGATCCCACTTTGGTGCGAGGAATGTCCTATTACACGGGACCGATTTTTGAAGTTGAATTGGCGGCTTTTCAATCATCAGTTGCCGGCGGCGGTCGCTATGATGAAATGATTGGTAAATACCTGGGACGCCCCATTCCGGCCTGCGGCTTTTCCATTGGATTTGAACGTATCTTTGCCGTGTTAAAAGACAATCACTTCACTGTTCCAGACAGTCATGAAAATATCGCTGTTTTAATCGACAAAAAAGCCCCAAAAGAAAAGGTATTAGAAGCAATGAAGATGGCTGCCGAAAAGCGGCGAGCCGGTAATCGTGTATTAATATCTTTGCGCAACAGTAATGCCAAGTTCCAAAAAGAGCAATTATCCAATGCCGGCTATCAGCAATTTATTGAGATTTTTAAAGATACCTATTAAAGGAGGATAATCAATGGCACCGGAAACAAAACCGTATGTACGTCCCAGTTGGGATGACTATTTTCTAGAAGTTATGCATGCTTTAGCAAAGCGGGCTACCTGTGACAGAGGACGAACAGCCTGTGTTATTGTTAAGGATAACCAGATTTTGTGTTCCGGCTATGTCGGATCTCCGGCCGGATTGCCCCATTGTGACGAGGTCGGCCATCTTTTAAAAACCGTTATAGATGAAGATGGGCACCAAAGCGTACATTGTATGCGGACCATTCATGCTGAGCAAAATGCAATTTGTCAGGCAGCTCGGCGCGGAATTTCAATTGAAGGGGCAACTGTTTATTGCAAATTGGCCCCATGTCGAACGTGTGCCATGTTGCTTATTTCTTGTGGAATTAAGCGTATTGTAGCCGAATATCCTTATCATGCCGGATCCGAAGCCGAGGAAATGTTTCGGACCGCCGGCATTCAATTGGATTTTATTAACAAAGAGCCATTAGTTTATTAATTCGTCAATGAATACCGCTGATTTGTTCCGTCATAAAAAAC
>JAFTEW010000050.1 GCA_017453485.1 Alphaproteobacteria bacterium
AAAGCAAGGTTTAAAGTAAACATTTTTTTTCATTTTTTTGAAAATTTTTTATTTTATCGTTTTTGTTAATGATTTCAGAATGTAAGAACGGATTTTGTTTTAAATCCGTTTCTTTCGTTTTCCTCAATTTTTCAAAATTTCAGGGGGGGGACATAAACGTTGATTTATGTATCCTGTAATAAAGCCCGATTCGGCTGGGCTATGGCGATTTTATAAAATATGAAAGGAACAAACAATGTCACAAAATCAGAAAAACAAAACATCATGTCATGCTGAACTCGTTTCAGAATCCATAAACAATAAAGTCCGCTTGTCATTCTTGCGAAAGCGAGAATCCATAAAACATGATATCTTCTTTTCCCATGGATGCCCGATCAGGTCGGGCATGACAGAGCGGTTTGACCATACAGCACGGTCCGAACTCGGACGGAGTATGGTAGAGATGTTGGGGACCTTGGCCATTATGGGGGTATTGACGATTGGGGGCGTAGCCGGATATCGCTATGCCATCAATAAATCCAATGCCAATACAATTCTGGGGGCCGTATCACAGATGGCGGTGACGGCCAGCACGGAACTGACGACCCAAGGGAGCCTGACCCTGCCGGAATGGAAAGACGCGAATGGAAACCTGTCCATCAGTGGTGCCTATGGTGTAGAAACGGCACAGAACAATGACGGAACCTTTTCCATTACCGTATCAAACATGAATGACGAAGTTTGTGAACGGATTAAGGGTATGGATTGGAAAGTCCCGGAGGACGTTGCCATCAACGATGAATCAGATGTTTGTGACCAAGGTGAAGCCAACACTATCACATTCGTGTTTAGCAATACGCTGACAAAGAAATCGGCCCCGGGCAATGCCGGCGGGGAATCGGGTGAGGACACACCGGATGAACCGGAAACGCCGACGTGTGGGGGGACCTATACAGGGACGACAGAAACGGGACAAGGCGGATACGCCGGCACGATTACGGTAGAAGAATCCACGGTGCGGTGCTATTGTGAAGCCAAAGATACCGTCTATAACACCGCCACGGGTCAATGCGAATCAAAACCGGATTCGTGCACATCCTATCGGGATTGCAACAACGGGGAGTATTGTCAGTTCAGCCCGTCGGGCTGCGAAGACAGTGACGCACCGACGACGGGGACCTGTCAATCGTTAACGGAATGTGGGGATAGCGGGACCTATACGGCCGCAGACGGAAAGACGTTTTGGATGAGTGATTACGGTGGCAGTTGTGTTCCCGATTGGTGGACAGCCAAAGACATTTGCGGGGCGAAAGGCAAGACGATGGTGTCGTTGTCAGATATCAAATGCAACGGCAGCACATGGAGTTGTTCGGACAACTATGCCAAAACATTGGGGAGCAATTTGAACGAATACGGTATTTGGACAACGGATATGTATGATTCCTGTTCGGCGTTCCTCGTGAGTCTGGGTGATGGTCATGTGTACGGCAGCTACCGCTACTACGACGGCGATGTTTTGTGTCGTTAGTTTCCGCATTTTAAACATAAATTTTAAATTTTTTAATTGTCGGGTCGCATAAAAAAGCGAGCCCGACGGTTCCCCCGGAGGGGGAATGGTATAAGGGAGGTGATGTATCGGAAAAATGTTCAGGCCAGAATCGGGATGTGTTACGGCCACCCCGAGCGAGCCATATAATTTAAATCTTAAAATGGACCTTCCGCCGGTTTTCAGAAAATCGGCATATACAGCAGTGAAGGTTATCAGGGTTGTTTCCCAAATGTCGTGAATACGGAAAAGAAAGAGGTGTCTTGCGTCGTTCCCGCGTTAGCGGGAGCCCGCAAGACCGTGATTTTGCGTTCTCGGGCGTTAGCCATGCCCGGTGCATGACGGTCATACCATACTGTGTCATGCTGAACTTGGTTCAGCATCCATCAGATAAGAAGACATCATGTCTAATGGATCCTCGCTTACGCAAGGATGACAGATGGATTTCTTTGTGCGGGCGTTCGCCCGCTGGACTCCGGACCAAGCCCGGAGTGACAGTAGAGGATGCGTCACGCTGGATCCTCGCTTGCGCAAGGATGACAGCGGGGCGTGGTGTATTCCGGGGCCTCTTTCCTTTTTCGGACGATTCGATATTCGGGTAAGGAACTCTAAATTCCTGTTCGGCGTTCAACGTGAATCTGAATGATGGTAATGTGAACAACAACAACCGCAACAACAACAACGATGTTTTGTGTCGTTAGTTTCCGCATTTTATGGTTTAATATCACTGTTCGGTCGGGGGTTCCCCCCGGCCGATGTTATTTGTAAATAAGAATCATCAAAGCATCGAAAGAGGGAGACTTGATAAAAATATTTAAACAACAAAGCGGGCAGAATTATCTGTCCGCTTTGTCGGTCTTCCCGTATCCGTGGTGATTTCCCTCTTTCCCCGGCGGATACAGGATAGTTATATACACTTTTTGATATATAGTCAACAATTATTTGTTGTATTTTGTGACTTTTTCAGAGCAACTGAAATATCTTTGATATAATTTAATTATAACTCATTGATTTTATTATCTATAATCCATTGTTTTAATGCTGAATCTGCCCGTTCGGTATAAAGGCGTTTACGGTCCGGGCCTTTAATTTTTTTACCTTTCTCATTGATATCTTGAACCGGCGGGAACAGACCGAAATTGATATTCATCGGTTGAAAAATATCGGCTTCGGCCTCAACCGTTATGTGGCGCAACATTGCCCCTAGGGCCGTTTCGGCCGGCGGTATCGTCAGGTTTGGTAAAGCCGTAAACAATCCGGCCATCAATCCGACCGATGCGCTTTCTATATATCCTTCGCATCCGGTCAACTGACCGGCCAACCGAATCAGAGGATAATCCTTTAATTCCAATTTAGATCCCAAAACTTTCGGCCCGCAAACAAAAGTATTGCGATGAATTCCGCCGAATCGGGCAAATTCAGCCGTCCGCAGAGCCGGTATCATTCGGAAAATTTCTTTTTGCGCCCCGTAAGTCAATTTTGTCTGAAATCCGACCAAGTTCATCAGAGTGCCTTGTTTGTTCTCTTTCCTGAGTTGCACAACGGCAAAAGGTCGCCGACCGTCCTCAAACGGATTGGAAAGCCCAACCGGTTTCATCGGGCCGAATAAAAGCGTTTGTCGTCCCCGTTCGGCCATGACCTCAATCGGCAAACATCCCTCAAAATACGGGGTATTTTTTTCCCAATCGTGAAAGTGAACCTTTTCACCGGACAACAGCGCATCAATAAAGTCATTATACTCTTGCTTGGAAAGCGGGCAGTTTAGGTAATCCGTTCCATCACCTTTATCATACCGTGATTGGTACCACGCTTTTCCCATGTCAATACTGTCGGTATAGACAATCGGGGCAATCGCATCAAAAAAATGAAGCGAATCAGTATGGGTAACTTCCTGTAATTGGGCAGCCATCTTATCCGAAGTCAAAGGACCTGTTGCGATAATGGTCGGGATTGTTGTTTCTTTGGGAAAATCTGCCTCTTGTACCACCAATTCAAAGTTGGGAAAAGATTTTAATGTATCTGTAATTTGCCGGGAAAACTCCTGTCGGTTGACTGCCAAGGCACCACCGGCCGGAACGGCGTTTTGATCAGCACATTTCATAATTAACGAATCACATAACCGCATTTCCCGATGCATTAGACCGACGGCATTCGTTTCGGCATCATCCGATCGTAAAGAATTGGAACATACTAATTCCCCAAATAAATCCGTCGTATGGGCTGGGGATGATTTTTTGGGGCGCATTTCAACCATTTTGACATAAAATCCCCGTTTTAACAGCTGATACGCCGCTTCGCTGCCGGCCAATCCGGCCCCGATAATTTGGACTTTTTGCAACATGACTCTTCCTTTTTTTGAATAAATCTGTTATATCATATTTCATATGAGAAAGAAAGTTTTTTGTTTATTGTTATGTTTGGCTGGTACAACCCGAGCGGAAATTTTAAATACGGATTTAAGATTGTTGGGAGAGCTTCCGCCTATGGAGCAGGATCAACCTGATCCGTATTGGGATTTGGCATGGCATACAAAGGTTGCGGCCTACGGTGATCCGGATAGTCAATTTTTTATTGCCCAAGTCTATGAACAGGGGAAATTAGTCCCCAAAAATATGCCTAAGGCCATTCAGTTTTATAAAAAAGCTGCCGCCGGCGGTCATCTGGAATCGTGTTTAAAATTGGCACAATTATTGCCCGAAGAAGCCGAACAGTGGTATTTATTGGCAGCCGAACAAAATGATCCGCAGGCCCAAATCAAATTGTCACAATTATATGAAAGCCAAAATCGGATTCCAGATGCTGTCTTATGGCTTGAAAAAGCAATGCGCTTTCTGTTTCCGAATGTATCCGATTTAACGACGGTTTCTCCGGATTTGAAACGACTGAAAGGAATAAAATGACAGAAGTCATGTTGGCTCCAATGGCGGGTGTGACCGATAAGCCCTTCCGACAGATGGTTCGTTTATTCGGAAATCACAAAACATATACGGAAATGATCGGGGTTGAATCGTTGGCTCGGAATCACCCGATGACACGTAAAATGATGGATATACATGATGAAAAGAACGTGGTTGTTCAACTGGTCGGAGTCAATCAAAAAGCGATGGTCTATGCAGCAAAAATGGCGCAAGATATGGGGGCTGTTGGAATCGATATCAATATGGGCTGTCCAGTTAAAAAATTGATTTCAAATGGTAGCGGTGCCGCTTTACTAAAAACACCGAAAATAGCTGCCGATTTGGTGGAACAAGTAAAAAAAAGCGTGGATATTCCGGTTTCCGTTAAAATGCGAATCGGATGGGATTCGGAACATATTAATGCTGTTGATTTTATGAAGCAGTTGGAAAGTGCCGGTGTTGATTCCATTGCCGTTCATGCCCGAACAAAAGCCGAGGGATATAGCGGTCTGCCTCACTTTGATGTTGTGGCTGAAATGAAAAGGCAATCCCGCTTACCAATTATTGCTAACGGAAATGTGATTGATAAGACAAGTGCAGAGGCCGCTTTGGCTGTCACGCAGGCGGATGGAATCATGATTGGCAGAGGAGCTTTGGGAAAACCATGGAGTTTATCCGAAATCGAAACAGGAATTTTAAAGCCAATTGATTTGGAACAAATGGCATCTCAACATTTTGATTTATTACTGAATTACTATGGAACTCATGGTGTTTTTATTGCTCGAAAACATTTAGCCTGGTATGCAAAAGGTCAAAAAAATGTTGCAGAATTTTGTCAAAAAGTTTATGCTGAAACAGATTGTTTGAAAATAAGAAAAATAATACATGATTTTTTAAGGGGAAAACAATGAAAGTTATTATTGCCGGAGCCGGAAGTATCGGTGTTGCGTTGGCTCGCTATTTACGGGCAGAGGATAATGAAATCGTTCTTATTGATAAAGATAATGAGCATCTGGGCAGCTTGAGTGAGCAATTGGATATTCAAACAATTGAAGGATGCGCTTCCTATCCGGCTGTATTGGAACGGGCCGGAGCCGATCATGCGGATGTTTTTTTGGCAGTGACGGGAAATGATGAAACAAATATCGTATCTTGCAGTGTAGCCAGTTCTGTCTTTCATATTCCTCAACGGATTGCCCGTATATCTTCGCCAGAGTATATGACACCGAAATATAAATCTTTTTTGCAGGATATGGCTATTGATGTCGTTGTTTCACCCGAAATCGAAACGGCCCAACACATTATTGATAATCTATCCGTTGCCGGATCAGTAGATATGTCCGAAATGGGAGATGGGCTGGTCAAATTTATCGGCCTTCATTGTCGAAAGCCTTCAACGCTTATCGGAAAAACGATTGCCGAAATTAATAAAATGTCGGGTCACCTAAACGTGACAATCGTGGCTTTAAAACGGCGTTTTCAATTAATGTCGTTATCCGATGTGACTGTTCATGCCGGTGATGATATTTATTTTGTTGCCGATTCGGGACAATTAACCCAAATTTTAAATATATTCGGATATACGGAATTGCCATCACGCTATATAATGGTTTACGGTGGCGGTAAGGTTGGTTTTCAGTTGACTAAACAACTGGAAAACACATCCGGAGCCCATGATATTACTCTTGTTGAAAAAAATGATGATCGGGCTCGTTTTTTGGCTGAAAAATTGGAAACAACTTTGGTCATTAACGGGGATGCCTTAGACGATAATTTAATCGATGAATTGAATCTTAAAAATTATAAAATTGCAATTGCCACAACTAATTCGGATGAAAATAATATTTTATTATCAATTATTTCAAAAAGGGCAGGGATTGAGCGTGTTTGTGCTTTGATACATAATCCGATTTATAATAATCTGCTGTCCGGGCTGGGGATTGATACAACGATTGACCCGAATGCTGTTATGGTGTCTTCCATTTTACAATATCTGCGTCGTGGTCGGGTTAAAGACGATTATGTCATTCAATCCGGTATTGGTGAAATTTTGGAAATTGAAGCTATGAAGACGGCAAAAATTACAAAAACAAATCTGGGCAAAATTAAATTGCCAACCGGTGTGATTGTTGCTGGAATTTTGCGGGGAGAACTGTTTATGATTCCGCATTCGGACTTGATCGTTCAAGAAAAAGACAGAGTTTTTCTGTTTGTGGAAAAAGGGCATGTTCGGGATGCCGAAAAATTATTTTCCGTTGGAATAAGTTTTTTCTAAAATGGCTGATATCAAAAAAATTTCAGGTGTCCCCAATGGTTTTGAACCGATTGTTATTCGGCAGTTGTTTCGCCAAAACAAGCCATTGCTTTATATCATGCCGAATGAATCAAAATTGGCATTGATGACTGATTTGATGAAAATTATGGCACCGGAAATTCCATTTTTAATCTTTCCGAGTTGGGATACAGTCCCTTATGACCGGAGTGCTCCGGCTCCGCAAATTGTCGGACAACGTATAGATACTCTTACACAATTATCTGATAAAAAAGACAAAAATTTTGTTTTATTGACAACGGCCGGTGCCTTGTCACAGATGGTGCCACCGTCATCTTTTTTTACCGGCAATACTTTTTCTTTGTCATCCGGACAGAATGTATCCCCCGAAGATGTAAAATCTTTTTTAATCAAAAGCAATTATCGTATGACGGATATTGTTATGGAAGCCGGGGAGTTTGCTGTGCGTGGCGGGATTACGGATATTTTTCCAATGGGAATGCCTAATCCGATACGAATAGATTTTTTTGGG
This sequence comes from Alphaproteobacteria bacterium, assembly GCA_017453485.1. Taxonomy (GTDB): domain Bacteria; phylum Pseudomonadota; class Alphaproteobacteria; order CAAHEQ01; family UBA3637; genus CALXZG01. The sequence goes on from JAFTEW010000050.1 coordinate 7,227, forward strand.
GATCAAATTGATTCTATGAAAAAATTTGATCCGTTGACGCAAAGGACAATCGGTCCGTCCGATACAGTTGTTTTAAAGCCAACAGCTGAGTTTGCTTTAACTCCGGATAGTATCTCTCTGTTCCGAAGCCGATATCGCGATCTTTTTGAACAGTATGTTGGGGATGGTTTTTATGAATCCGTTACCGAGGGCCGCTATTGTCAGGGGCTAGAACACTTCTTGCCACTATTTCATCAACATCTGGTCCCGTTTTGGGAATATTTACCCGATGCAACTGTTGTTTTGGATTTAAAAGTATCGGATGCATTTCAGGCACGCTGTGATCAAATTCAGGAGTACTATGAGGCAAGAAATCAGGCATTATCCAATGGTATTCAATTAGGAACTATTTATAAACCAATTCCGCCAGAATTATTTTTTATTGATAAAAAACATATAGATAATTTTATATATTCAAGTAATTCTTTTCTTCTTTCTCCATC